>NZ_JBHTVC010000022.1:0-73937 GCF_042793275.1 Isoptericola sp. NPDC056578 | reverse complement strand
CCGCCGCCTCAGGCCCGCGGACCGTCGGTGGGCTCGTCGGTGGGCCCGTCGGTGGACGTCGCCTCGACGTCGCCCTCGTGCTCGGTGGCGTGATCGGCCGGGTGGTCGGCCGGGTGGTCGGCCGGGTGGTCGGCCGAGTGCTCCTCACCGTGCTTCTTCCCGAACGGCAGCACGTGCATGACGGCGACGACGACGGCTCCGACGACTACGCCGACCAGGGCGGAGAAGAACGTGTTGACCAGCCAGCCGAGGAACCCGCCGATGCCGGGCACGGCGTGCGCGACGGCCTCCTCGAGGTGGTGCACGAACGCGTAGGGCGCGTGCCAGCCGAGCTCGTCGGTGCCGGTCAGCAGGATGTGACCGCCCACCCACAGCATCGCGACGGTGCCCACGACGGAGATCACGGCGAGCACCTTGGGCATCCCGGTCACGAGGGCGCGCCCCACGCGCTGGCTGGTCCGGGAGTCACGGCCCGCGAGGGCCAGGCCCATGTCGTCCATCCGCACGATGAGGCCGACGACGCCGTAGACGATCACGGTGATGGCGAGCGCGACGACCAGCAGGATGACCAGCCGCGAGAAGAACGGCTCGTGCGCCACCTCGTTGAGGGCGATGACCATGATCTCCGCGGACAGGATGAGGTCGGTGCGCACGGCGCCGGCGACGAGGCTCTTCTCGGCCTCGGGGCCCACCGTCGCGGCGGGCTTGTCGTGCCCCTCGTGCCCGCGCAGGCGACCCCAGATCTTCTCGGCGCCCTCGAAGGCCAGGTACGTGCCGCCCACCATGAGGATCGGCGTGAGCAGCCACGGCGCCCACTGGCTGAGGATCAGGGCCACCGGGAGGATGTAGAACACCTTGTTCCGGATCGAGCCCCAGGCGATCTTCTTGACGATGGGGATCTCGCGGTTCGCGGCGACGCCGTGCACGTACTGCGGCGTCACGGCGGTGTCGTCGACGACGACGCCCGCCGCCTTCGCCGTCGCCTTCGCGGCGGCGGCCCCGACGTCGTCGAGCGAGGCGGCGGCGAGCTTGGCGATCGCCGCGACGTCGTCGAGCAGGCCGAGCAGGCCGGCGCTCACGCGACCGCTCCCGAGGGTCGTCGGCGAGCGGTCGGCGCGCCCGCGGGCGACGGCATGGGCTGATGCATGCCCCAGATTCTGCCGTACCCGCGGGCGCCTCCGGGAGGGGTCTCAGCGGAAGGCCGGCTCCGCGGCCCGACGCCGCGCCGAGGTCACTCCTCGCCGTAGAAGACGCGCTCCACGACCGCGCGGGCGCGGCGGGCCGTGCGCAGGTAGAGCTCCTCGAGCTCTCCCCCGGTGCCCACGTCGCCGAGCAGGGCGGCGACGCCGGACAGGTCGCGCGAGTCGTGCGGCAACCGGTCGGTCTGCGCCCCCGTGGTGCGCCCGGACCAGAGCACGACGGCGGAGCGCAGGCGCGAGGCGAGCACCCACGCGTCGCGCAGCTGGGCGGCGTCCTCGGGGTCCAGGAGCCCCGCCGACGTCGCGGCGTCGAGAGCCGCGACCGTGCCGGTGGTGCGCAGGCCCGGCACCTCGCCCGCGTGCTGCAGCTGGAGCAGCTGCGCCGTCCACTCGACGTCGGCGACGCCGCCCCGGCCGAGCTTGAGGTGGCGCGAGGGGTCCGCACCGCGGGGCAGCCGCTCGGCCTCGACGCGGGCCTTGATCCGGCGCACCTCGCGCAGGTGCGCGTCGTCCAGCCCGCCGGCCGGGTAGCGCAGCGGGTCCACCAGCGCCCCGAACCGGGTGCCCAGCGAGTCCTCTCCGCCGACGTCTCCCGCCACCGGCCGCGCGCGCAGCAGCGCCTGGGCCTCCCACACGCTCGACCACCGCCCGTAGTACTCGGCGTACGAGTCGAGCGTGCGCACGAGCGGTCCCTGCCGGCCCTCCGGCCGCAGGTCCGCGTCCACCGGCAGGGTCGGCTCCGGGCCCACCTCCGACAGCAGCGCCCGCAGGCGCGTCGCGGCGCGGGTGGCGAAGTCCTGCGCGAGCTGCGGCTCGGCATCCGGCACGGGCTCGTGCACGAACATCACGTCGGCGTCGGAGCCGTACCCCATCTCACGGCCGCCGAGCCGCCCCATCGCGACGACGAGCAGCCGTGTGGGGTTCGCCTCGCGCGACTCCCCCAGCCCGAGCTCCGTGCGCGCGACGTGCTCGGCCACGCGCAGTCCGCCCGCCAGGACGACGTCGGCCGCGTCCGAGACCGCGGCCGCGGCGCCCACGGGGGGCAGCAGCCCGAGGACCTCGGCCGCGCCGGTGCGGGCCAGCTCCCGCCGGCGCAGGGCCCGCAGCCGCTGCGCGGCGGACCTCGGTTCGTCGGCCCGCGTGAGGATGGCGTCCGCCTCCGCGGCCAGCCGCTGCGGGCCACGGGGGTCGAGCCCGGACGTGTCGGCCAGCCAGCGCACCGACTCGGGCGAGCGCGCCAGGGCCTCGGCGAGGTACGTCGACGACGCCAGGAGCCGGCTCAGGTGGTAGGCCGCGTTCTCCGAGTCGCGCAGCAGGCGCAGGTACCAGGGCGTGGCGCCCAGCTCGTCGGACAGCTTGCGGAACGCCAGCAGCCCGCCGTCCGGGTCGGCGCCCTCGGCGAACCAGCCGAGCAGCACGGGCAGCAGCTGCCGCTGCAGCGCCGCCCGGCGCGACGTGCCCGCCGTCAGGGCCACGACGTGCCGCATCGCGCCGTCGGGGTCGCGGTACCCGACGGCGGCGAACCGCTCGCGTGCGACGTCCGGGGACAGCGACAGCTCGGCGTCCGAGAGCTGCGCCGAGGCGGGCAGCAGCGGCCGGTAGAAGACCTCCTCGTGCAGGGCGCGGACCTCGCGCCGCGTCGCGCGCCAGCGCTCGAGGAGGCCTGAGGCGCCCTCCGCGCGCATGCCGAGCGACCGCGCGAGACGGCGCAGGTCCTCCTCCGCGGTGGGCAGCAGGTGCGTCCGGCGCAGCCGGTACAGCTGCACCCGGTGCTCCAGCGCCCGCAGGAACCGGTAGCAGACCGCCATCCGCGCGGCGTGCTCGCGCCCGACGTACCCGCCGGCGGCGAGGGCGGCGAGCGCGGACAGCGTGTGCGGCGAGCGGATCTGCGGGTCGGCGCGACCGTGCACCAGCTGCAGCAGCTGCACCGTGAACTCGACGTCGCGCAGGCCGCCCTTGCCCAGCTTGATCTGCCGGTCCGCCTCGGCGGCGGGGACGTGCTGCTCGACCCGGCGGCGCATCGCACGGGCGTCCTCGACGAAGTGCTCGCGGTGCACCGCCGACCAGATGAACGGGTCGACCGCCGCGCGGTAGTCGCGCCCCAGCGCCGCGTCGCCGGCCACGGGGCGCGCCTTGAGCAGGGCCTGGAACTCCCATGTCGCGGCCCAGCGCTCGTAGTACGCGACGTGGCTCGCGAGGGTGCGCACCAGGGGCCCCTGCGCGCCCTCGGGCCGCAGCGCGGCGTCGACCGGCCACAGGGCCGGCTCCGCGGAGGCGGCCGAGCACACCCGCTGCAGCCCGGTCGCGAGGCGGGTGCCGACCGCGAGCGCGGCCTCCTCGTCGAGGACGCCGCCGTCCGGCAGCTCGCCGGGCTCGCACACGTACACGACGTCGACGTCGGAGACGTAGTTCAGCTCTCGTCCGCCGGTCTTGCCCATGCCCAGGACGGCGAGCCGCACGCCGGCGCCGTGGTCGTCCAGGTCGGCCCGCGCGACGGCGAGCGCGGCCTCCAGCGCGGCCGACGCCAGGTCGGCGAGGGCCGCCCCGACGACGGGCATGCGGGTCAGCGGCTCGCTGGCGGTGAGGTCGTCGGCGGCCAGCGCCAGCAGCCGGGCGCGATACGCCCGGCGCAGCGCGTCCGTGGTGGTCGCCGCGTCCGCGTCCGGCCAGCCGACGCCCGGCCCGGAGCCCGGGTCGGCGGCCACCGGCACCGCGGCGTCCGGGTCGGCGCCGACGGCGCGCAGCAGCGCGGCGCGCACCTCGGCCGGGCCCTTCAGGGTGCGCGGGCCGGGGTCGCCGCCGTCCTCCCCCTCCCTCTCGTCGTCGGCGTCGGCGTCGTCGAGCTCGTCGGCGTCGTCGGCGTCGAGCGCCGCGCCGTCGGGCACCGCGAGGACGTCGAGCAGCTCGGGCCGGCGCACCACCTCGTCCCCCAGGGCGGACGACGCCCCGAGCACCGCCAGCAGCCGGGTGCGCGCCCGCGGCGAGGCGCCCTCGTCGAGCAGCGCTCCGAGCCGCTCGCGCGCATCGGGGTGCTCCGCGAGGCGCACCAGCTGCAGGAGCGCCAGGTCCGGGTCGGCGCAGGCCCCCACCGCCCCCAGGAGCGCGTCCGCGCGCCCGGGCGCCGCGAGGGCGTCCTGCAGCGCCTCGTCGGACCAGAGCGACGCCGACCGGGTGAGGTCCGCGAAGCCGGCGTGCAGCAACCGGCTCGTGAGGGTCGGCGGACGGGCGGTCACAGGTTCTGCAGGAACCGGCGCAGCTCGTAGGGCGTCACCTGCGCGCGGTACGCGTCCCACTCCTGCCGCTTGTTGCGCAGGACGAAGTCGTAGACGTGCTCCCCGAGCGTCTCGGCCACCAGCTCGGAACGCTCCATGAGCTCGATCGCCTCGTCGAGCGACTGCGGCAGCGGGGCGATGCCGAGCGCGCGACGCTCGCGGTCCGTCAGCTCCCAGACGTCGTCGCCCGTGGCCTCCGGCAGCTCGTAGCCGTGCTCGATGCCCTTGAGTCCGGCGGCGAGCAGCACCGCGAACGCGAGGTACGGGTTCGCCGCCGAGTCGAGGGCCCGGTACTCGACGCGGGCGGAGTTGCCCTTGCCCGGCTTGTACATGGGCACGCGCACGAGGGCGGACCTGTTGTTGTGGCCCCAGCAGATGTAGCTGGGAGCCTCGGCGCCGCCCCAGAGCCGCTTGTACGAGTTGACGTACTGGTTGGTCACGGCCGTGATCTCGGCCGCGTGCACCAGCAGGCCGGCGATGAACTGCCGGGCCGTCTTCGACAGCTCGAACTGCGCGCCCGGCTCGTGGAAGGCGTTCTGGTCGTCCTCGAACAGGGACAGGTGCGTGTGCATCCCCGAGCCCGGCTGATCGGCCATCGGCTTGGGCATGAACGACGCGAAGACGCCCTGCTCCAGCGCCACCTCCTTGACCACCGTGCGGAAGGTCATGAGGTTGTCCGCCGTGGTCAGCGCGTCGGCGTACCGCAGGTCGATCTCGTTCTGGCCCGGCCCGGCCTCGTGGTGGGAGAACTCCACCGAGATGCCCATCGACTCGAGCATCGTGATCGCGGCCCGGCGGAAGTCGTGCGTGCTGCCGCGGGCCAGGTGGTCGAAGTAGCCGCCGTTGTCGACCGGGACCAGCGGGTCCTCCGGCGCCGCGAGCTGGTTGAACAGGTAGAACTCGACCTCGGGGTGCGTGTAGAAGGTGAACCCGCGGTCGCTGGCCTTGGCGAGCTGCCGCTTGAGCACGTTGCGCGAGTCCGCGAGGGAGGGCTCGCCGTCCGGCGTGAGGATGTCGCAGAACATGCGGCCCGTGCCGTGCCGCTCACCGCGCCAGGGCAGCACCTGGAACGTCGTCGGGTCGGGCTTGGCGATCATGTCCGCCTCGTAGACCCGCGTCAGCCCCTCGATGGAGCTGCCGTCGAAGCCGATGCCCTCCGTGAACGCCTGCTCGAGCTCGGCCGGGGCGACCGCCACCGACTTCAGCACCCCGAGCACGTCGGTGAACCAGAGCCGGATGAAGCGGATGTCGCGCTCCTCGACCGTGCGGAGCACGAACTCCTGCTGCCTGTCCATGAGCCCATCCTGCCCGAGAAGTGTTAACGGGGTATGTCCTGGCGCCTGCCCCGCGCGCGCCGGGCTCCGACCTGGACGGATACCCGGTACCACGCGTCGGAGGCATAGGCTGACCGCCATGTCGAACCCCGGTCCCGACGCCGCCGCCGACGTCGCCGCAGCCCCCTCGCCCGCCGCCGACCTCACGCGCCGGCGGCGCGTCCGGGTCCACCACCTGGCCGAGGCCAAGGAGCGCGGCGAGAAGCTCACGATGCTCACGGCGTACGACGCCGTCACGGCGCGGATCTTCGACGCCGCGGGTCTCGACCTGCTGCTCGTCGGCGACTCGATCGGCAACACCATGCACGGGCACGCGACGACCCTGCCCGTCACCCTCGACGACATGATCCCGCCGGCCCGCGCCGTCGCCCGGGCGGCCGAGCACGCGCTCGTCGTCGTCGACCTGCCGTTCGGCACCTACGAGGCCGGGCCGGAGCAGGCCCTCGCCTCCGCCGTCCGCGTCATGAAGGAGACGGGCGCCGCCGCGATCAAGCTCGAGGGCGGCCGCCGGTCCGCCGCGCAGATCCGTGCGCTCACCGACGCCGGCATCCCCGTGGTCGGGCACCTCGGCTTCACGCCGCAGTCGGAGAACATCCTCGGCGGGCCGCGCGTGCAGGGCCGGGGCGACGACGCCGCGGAGGCGTTGTGCGAGGACGCGCTCGCCGTGCAGGAGGCCGGGGCGGTCGCCGTCGTGCTGGAGATGGTGCCGGTGGAGGTCGCGGCGCGCGCCACGGAGATCCTGCGCATCCCGACCATCGGCATCGGCGCGGGGCCGCGCGTGGACGGGCAGGTGCTGGTCTGGACCGACATGGCGGGGATGACGGACTGGTCGCCGCGGTTCGCGCGCCGGTTCGCCGAGGTCGGCAACCTGTTGCGGCAGGCGGCGCAGGACTATGCCGCCGAGGTCCGCGGGGGCTCGTTCCCCGACGCCGCGCACTCCTTCGAGCGCTAGGCGGGCGTCAGCCGACGCCGACGGCGTCCGCCAGGTCGAGCATCGCCGCCGCGACCCGGCCGGCGGCGGCGTCCGGGACCGCCGTCGAAGCCTCCTCGAGGACGAGCAGGCGCACGTCCGGGATCTCCCGAGCGAGGGCCTCCCCGTTCCCGACCGGGAAGAACGGGTCGCGCCGGCCGTGCACCACGAGCGCCGGGACCGCGATCTCCCCGAGGCGTTCACGCCAGCGGGGGGCGCAGTCGAGCCGGGCGAAGACCATGCCCTCCTGGTTGGCCGCGTGCAGGGCGGGCGACGTGCCGGGCGTCCGGTCCCAGACCCTCCCGGCGACCGCGCGCGCCGCGGCCGGGTCGTCCCCGAGGATCTCGGCGCCCAGGGCGGCGTGCTCGGTCACCGCGTCGCGGTCGGACCAGTCGGGCTCCGGCAGCGAGAACAGCCGCTCCATCGCCACGGCGTCGTGGTCGGGCAGGTCGTCGTCGACCGGGCCCGGCGCGACGGGTCGCGTGCCGACCAGGGTCAGCGCCGCGAACGCCTCCGGGTGGTCGAGCGCGGCGACCTGGGCGACCATCCCGCCGACACCGAGGCCCGCCAGGTGCGCGGGCCGGTCGTCGAGCTCCCGTGCGAGCGCGGCGGCGTCGGCCGCGAGGTCCCGCAGCGTGTAGGCCGGCGCCTCGGGGTCCACGGTCGTGGACGCCCCGGCGTCGCGCAGGTCGTACCGCACCACGTGACGTCCCCCGCGGGCGAGGGCCGCACAGAGCGCGTCGGGCCAGGACACCATGGTGGGGCCGCCCACGCAGAGCACCAGCGGGGCCGCCTCGTCCCCGAGGTGCTCCACGCCGTGCGCGACACCATTCGCCTCGATCGTCGTCGTCATGCCGGGTCGACCGGGGGCGGCACGCGGACTCATCGGTCCCGTCGTGCGGGGCTCCGGCGTCAGTCCTTGCCGCGCCAGTCGGCGTCCTCGCCCTCCCACTCCTCGTTGCGGCGCTGCGCCGAGTCCAGGGCGTTGCGGGCGGCCTCCCGCGTGGGGTAGGGGCCCATCCGGTGGCTCCAGCTGGAGCGGTCGCGGCTCTCCTCGACCTCACCGGTCTTGGTGTTGTACCAGTACTGCACCGGGCTTGTGTCGCTCATAGGACGATCCTGCATCAAGATGGGGCCCATGGTGGAGGCAGCGCAGCCGGTCGCGTTCGGCATCGACATCGGCGGGTCGGGCATCAAGGGGGCTCCGGTCGACCTCGCGACGGGCGAGTTCGCGGACGAACGACGCCGCATCCCCACCCCCGAGAGGTCCACCCCGGAGGCCGTGGCCGGCGTGCTCGCCGAGCTCGTCGACTCGTTCGAGCTGCCGCCGCACGTGCCGGTCGGCGTCGCCTTCCCCGCCCCGATGGACCACGGCGTCGTCCGGTTCATCGCCAACCTGCACAAGTCGTGGAAGGGCGTCGACCTGCCCGCCCTCGCGAGCGAGGCGACGGGCCGGCAGGTGACGGCCGTCAACGACGCCGATGCCGCCGGCGTCGGCGAGCAGCGGTACGGCGCCGCCCAGGGGCGCGAGGGCGTCGTCCTCGTGGTCACGCTGGGCACCGGGATCGGGTCCGCGCTGCTGGTGGACGGCCTGCTCGTGCCGAACACCGAGCTCGGGCACCTCGAGATCGACGGGCACGACGCCGAGTCGCGGGCCGCCGAGTCCGCCCGCGAGCGCCACGACCTGTCGTGGCACCAGTGGGCCGAACGGCTGCAGCGCTACTTCGAGACGGTCGAGATGCTGCTCGCCCCCGAGCTCATCGTCGTCGGCGGCGGCGTGAGCAAGCACCACGAGAAGTTCCTGCCCCTGCTGAACCTGCGCGCGCCGATCATCCCGGCCACGCTGCGCAACCGCGCGGGGATCGTCGGGGCTGCGGCCCTCGCCGCCAGCGGTCGCGACCACTGACGCTCCCGTGTCCGCCCGTCAGCCGGCCAGGCTGTGCGGCGCGGCGGGCGTCGGCGCCGTCGGGGTCGTGGGCCGGTCGAGGATGTTCGCGTCCGGGGGCACGTCGAGGTCGAGCATCCGCAGCACGTCGAGCACCGCTGCCGGCGGACGGTGCAGCGACACCCGCAGGCCCTCGTCCCGGCCGATCCGGCAGAGCTGGACGAGGAACGCGACCCCGGCGGAGTCGATGAACGTCACCCGCGACGTGTCGACGACGACGGGGAGGTCGCGCTCGAACGCCCTCGCGAGCGCCGCGCTCGCCTCGTTGCGCAGGGCGATGTCGATCTCGCCCCACATGTCCACCACGCTCACGTCGGTCCGCTCCACCAGGGCGATTCCCCCGGCCTGCGCCTCGTCGGTGAAAGTCACTGCCGCACCTTCGTCCCACGTCCTGCGTCCTCCGCGCCTCGGTCTCGAGCGCTGCGATCCGGACTCGCGACCTCGTCGTCGCGACGCCCGCAACGCTACACCTCTGCGAACCTCCGGCGGAACCTCACCAGAGACTTTCTTTACCGAGCGTTCACAGAGCGGTTCACGGGGCACCGGGGCCCGACGCCGGTCACGACGCACCGTCCCCGGCCGCGGGGTCCGCGGTGAACGGGAGCCGGAAGGCGAGCCGGCCCCCTCCGTCGGGACCGGCGCCGAGGGCGAGGGTGCCGCCGCGGTACTCGATGCGCTCGAGGTGGCGCCGCAGGCCGTGCAGCTCCGGCGCAGGGTCCGTGGGCCCCGTGCCGTCGTCGTCGACCACGGTGACGAACACCCAGCGGTCGGCGTCGGCGGTGGGCTCGGCGTCCGCACGGACGGTGACCGTCCGCGCCCGCCCGTGCCGGAGGGCGTTGGTCACCGCCTCCTCGACCGTGTAGATCACCACGAGACGCTCCGCCATCGGCATCCGCAGCCCCTCCCGGGCCACGAGGTCCCGGTAGCGGTCGCCGAGCTCGATCGACGCGTCGACCTGGGGCGGCAGCCGCCGCAGCAGGAGCTCGATCGCCTCCTGGGGGCCGAGGTCGGCGCCCGACGGGAAGACGCTGTGGCTCAGCGAGCGCACGTCCTCCTCGCGGATCTCCTCGATCGTCTCGGCCCAGTGGCGCACCTCGGCGGCACGGTCGTCGTCGCCGGCCGACGCCAGCTGCTCGGCGACGCGGTCGAGCCCCGCCGTCACCGTCACGAGGTGGAACTGCAGCGTGCCGTGCAGCTGGTCGAACACCAGCCGGCGCACCCGGATCTCCTCGTCCTGCAGCTCTTCCACGGCACGGGCTGCGCGGAGCGCCTCCTCCTCGCGGCGCTGCTGCTCCGTCCGGGCCTGGTCGACCAGCGACGCGGACAGGAGCCCGGCGGACATCCCGACGACGCCCGCGGCGAGCCCGAGCGTGCCGACGGCCGCGACGTAGGCGCCGCCGGTCGGCGTGCTGCTGATCGCGGTGAGCGCGAGCATCCGTGGCACCGAGGCCACGGCAGAGACGCCCGTGACGACGGCGAGCCGGGCAGGCCACCGGCGCGACAGCGGGCGGAAGGCGAGCGTGCCGGCGATGACGACCGCCCCGAACGCCAGGTTCACCACGAGCACGACGACGCCGTCGAGGGTCACCCCGAGAGCGCTGCGCTCGTGCGTGATCGCGGTCTGCAGCCCGCCCCAGCCGGCCCACCCGGCCACGGTCATCAGGGCGTACAGCACGAAGTTGGCCCCGGCGACGGCGACCGCGATCCGCGTCCTGTCCCGCAGCAGGACGGTCTCCGCGGCGCGCCCCCGTGCCGGGGCGACCCGCGGGCTCAGGCCCGCCACGAGCGTCCGGTCTGCTCGAGGAACGCGAGCACCGCGGCGACGCGCCGGTTGTGCTCGGTGCCGTCGACGCCCAGGCGCTGGTAGATCGACTTCAGATGGCTCTCGACCGACCGCTCGTTGATCCCGAGCCGGTCTGCCGTGGCGTGGTTCGACAGTCCCTCGGCAACGAGCCGCAGCACCCCGAACTGGGCGGGCGTCAGCGCGGAGACGGCCGACCCGGGGCGCGGCGTGGAGCGCTGCACGAGGTACGGGTCGAGCACCACCTGCCCCTGCGCCGCCGCCGCGACCGCGCGCACCAGGACGTCGCGCGCGAAGCTCGACCGCTTGGACAGGTAGCTCCACGGGCGGGTCGCCTCGCCCTGCACGGTCGTGAACAGGCCCATCACGTCCTCGCTCGACAGCAGCATGACCGCCAGGCGCGGGTCGGCCCGCTGCAGCGCCACCCCGAGCGCCACCCCGTTGCCGTCGGGCAGGTTCACGTCCAGCAGGGCGACGTCGCACGACCCGGGGGTGAAGACCAGCCTCGCCTCGGTCACGCCGGGCACCGAGTGCACCACGCGCAACGACTCCTCGGCCGACAGGGTCTGCTCGAGCATCCCCCGCATCAGGGCCTCGTCCTCGACGATGCCCACACGCGTGCGGGGAGTCACCATGCCGCCGATCGTAGGCAGGGCGCGGTCCTCCCCGCCTGGTCAGTCGCCGTCCGTGCGTCCGCCACCGGCCCGCTCGGACGCGCGCGCCGGGATCAGCACGGGGCAGTGGGACCGCCGCAGCACCGCCTGGCTCGTCGAGCCCAGCAGGAGGCCGCGGATCCCGCCTCGTCCGCGAGAGCCGACGACGAGCAGGTCCGCGGCCGCCGAGCTGTCGGCCAGGACGTCGGACGCGTGCCCCTCGACGACGTCGGCGCTCACGCTCAGGTCCGGGTGCTCCGCCCGGAGGCGCGCGACGTCCCGGTCGAGCTCCGCGCGGGCGCCGCCGAGGACCGACTCCCGGAATCCCGGGTCGAGCCAGGGTGAACCGCTCCAGCCGACGAGGGAGACCGCCCGCACGAGCTCGACGGCGGCTCCCCAGGCACGCGCCTGCACGACGGCGGCCCGCAGCGCGGCGTCCGACGACGGCGAGCCGTCCACCCCGACGACGACCTTGCCGAAGCGGTCGAGGGAGTCAGCCGCGAGGGAGCCGTCGTCGTCGGCCCGCGCCCGCCCCGGCACGACGACCGTGGGGCAGGCCGACCGCACGGGGAGGTTCGCCGAGACCGTGCCGAGCAGCCGCTCCATGAAGCCGCCGGCACCGCGCGCCCCGACGACGACCAGCCCGGACCGCGCCGACCGCTCCGCGAGCGCGGTCGTCGCGTCGGCGATGGTCACCTCGGTCGTCGCGGGCACACCGGTCGCGACCACCCGCTCGTGCGCGCGGGCCAGCAGGTCCTCGACGTACCGCTTCGCGTACAGGTCGTCGACCATCGGGACGTCGTGGGCGAAGCTGTAGCTCCCGGTGAACCCCGGCAGCGTGTAGGCGCTGAGGACGTGCAGCTCCACGCCGGCGCGGCGGGCGTAGGCGGCAGCCCAGTCGAGCGCGTGCAGGCTCTCGTCCGAGCCGTCGACCCCAACCAGGACGTGCTGCGGTGCGTTCATCTCCACCCCTCGGTGTCGTGGCCGCGAGGGCGGTGCACCCGCGGGTCGGTCGTGGTGGCCCCGCCACCGTGGTCCTCCTGCCCGGCGTCAGGCACTGGAACGGCCTGCGGAGCGCACCACCGGGAACCAGCGGTCCAGCCCGAGGAGCCCCAGCACCTCCGTGACGACGACGGCCGGGTCGAGCAGCGCCACCGGGACGCCGGCCGCGCGGCACAGGCGCACCACCCGCTCCAGCAGGGCGACGCCCGACGAGTCCATGAACGTCACGTCGTGCGTGTCGACGAGCACCGGGCGGCACCCCGCCAGCGTGTCGAGCATCGCGATCGTGGGCACGGCCTCGGCGACACATGCCGCATCCACCTCGCCGGCCATCCGCACCATCACCACCCGGCCGCGCACGGCGGCCTCGATCGTTGCGTGCGGCGCGCCGCGCGATCCTCCGGGCGGACTGCCGACCACGTCGGCTACCGAGGTGGGCGAAGCGGAACGGTTCACGGGAGGCCTCCGGTCGGGGTGTCGGACCTGTCCATCCCACTCCGGCCCGTCCACGCCGGCGCCGCCGCCTGCGTGCTACCACGCAGGCCGCCTCCGGGAACCCGGGCACGCGGCGGCCTCGTTGTCGATGACCGGGCCGGTCGCGCGCGCCGTCGCGGAACTCGTGCCAGCCTTCGCAGCTTCTGCCGCGTCGGGTGCGGCACGATGGGCGCCGTGGCCCGCGCGACACTGAACGACGGACGGTGGTTCACCGTGCGCGATGGCGCCCCACGAGCGACCACCGCGGCGGCGACGCGGGCAGCGCTCAGCGCACTGCGCAGCCGCCTGAGTCTCGTCGAGATCGATGTCCTGTCCGACCAAGAGTGGCCCTCGGCCGTGCAAGCCGCTGTCCGCGCCGCCGAGCAGCGCCTCGCCGGCGGTCGAGTTCGTAGCACGACCTTGTCGCTGGACCCCCACGTCGACGAGGACCTCGGCCTCGCGCTGGCGCTCGCGCCGTTCAGCATCGGCTGCTCGGCGCTCGATGACGGCGGGCGACTCCTGTGGGACGCGAACGACACGGGAACCAGCGCAAGCTTCCGCCTGACGCCCGCCGAGGAGGAGGTCGTGCGCTCGGCCGTGCTCTGCGCCGGGGCCGACCCCGGCGACCTGATCCTCCTGGCCACTCACCACCTGGGCCGCAAGAGCGTCGGCTACGACGTCGTGGGCGGGACGGCGCCTGCCGTCGCACGGTGGCTCCCGCCTGCCCGCTGGCGCGCGTACGAGCGCACCGTCCCCCTGGGCTCCGGTCCAGAGCTGTGGGCCGAGGCCTCGACGGCGGTCCTGTCGTGGGGCGTGAAGACCCGCAGCGGGTTCGCCGTCGACCCGCCGCTCGCCCCGGGCCGGGCGGCGCGGGCGGGCGAGCGCTCCTGGCTCGTCGCGCGGATCGGGCCCCTCCGGGTGCGCGAGCCGGTCCAGGTGGTCGAGACCGTCGTGACGGACCGCCGCGTCGCCCTCGCCTACGGCACCCTCGACGGTCATCCCGTGGCCGGCGAGGAGGCGTTCGTCGTGCACCGGGACGACGACGGGACGGTGCACCTCACGCTGCGCTCCCTCACGCGCGCGGGCCGGGGCCCGTGGCGGGCGCTGTTCCCCGCGATCCTGGTCGCCCAGAAGCTCTACCGCCGCCGGTACCTCCGCTCGCTCGTGTGAGGCCGTCGGACTACGCGCGGCGCGTGGTCCGCGACGCCTCCTTGCCCCGGAGGCTGGGATCCCCTGAACTCGTCGAAGGAGATGCCATGTCTGAGCAGTCCTCGCTGGCGATCCGGTCACGCCGCGTCGTCGCGGCCCTGATCACGGTGCTCGTCGCCGTTCTCGGTCTGGCTCCGCTCACGGCGTCGGCCGGCCCCTCGGCCGCGCCCGCGGCCGTCGCGGAAGGCCGTCCGACCGCCCCCAGACCCACCGTCGTCCTGGTCCACGGGGCGTTCGCCGACTCGAGCGGCTGGACCGTCGTCGCCGAACGGCTGCTGGACGACGGCTACCCGGTCCTGTCCTTCTCGAACCCCCTGCGCGGCGTCGCGCACGACGCGGAGTACCTGCGCCAGTTCCTCTCGACCGTGGACGGCCCGATCGTCCTGGTGGGCCACTCGTACGGCGGTGCGGTCATCACGAACGCCGCGACCGGCAACGACCAGGTGAAGTCGCTCGTGTACGTGGCCGGCTACGCGCTCGACGAGGGCGAGTCCGTCGCCGCGGCGAACGCGCTCGGCGGGGGCCACACCGACGTGATCGACCACCTCGTGCTGCGGCCCTTCCCGGGCGCCGGCGAGGGGAACGCCGACGCGTACATCGACCCCGAGTGGTACCCGCGGCTGTTCGCCCAGGACCTCCCGCGACGTCTCGCCGAGACGATGGCCGGCGCCCAGCGACCGGGTGCCCTCGCGTCGTTGGTCGAGCCGTCCGGCGAGCCCGCGTGGAGGTCCGTCCCGAGCTGGTACATCGTGGCGAAGGACGACCGCATCATCCCCCCGGAGGCGGAGCGTGCCATGGCGAAGCGCGCCGGCGCGACGACGGTGGAGATCCGCGCCTCGCACTCGGTGATGATCAGCCATCCCCTCCAGGTCCTGCGGGTCATCAAGGCGGCCGCGAGGTAGCCACGCCGGCGTCGTCCCCGCCCCTGTCCGGGCCCTGCCTGCGCCGTCCCGCGGCGCGGCAGGGCCCGGTGCGGGTGATCTTCGCGCTCGGCCGCGCAGGCGTGGGAGCGCTTCCCTATCGTGTGGCTCGTGCACGGCACCGGCGGCCTGCTCGGCCGCGAGAGCGAACAGCGAAGGGTCGCCGAGGTGGTCGGCGCGGCCCGCAACGGGCACGGCAGCGCGCTCCTGGTCCTCGGTGAGCCCGGCGTCGGGAAGACGACCCTGCTCCGTGACGCCGCGCCGGGCGCCGGGACACGGGTCCTGCGCCTCGACGGCTACGAGTCGGAGTCGTCCATGCCGTACGCGGCGGTCGAGCGCCTCACCGGAGTGCTGCGGGAGCACCTGGCCGAGATCCCGGAGCGGCAGCGCCTGAGCCTCCAGGTGGCCTCCGGCGCCGCCGACGGGCCCCCGCCGGACCGGTTCCTGGTCGGCCTCGGCGTGCTCAGCCTGCTCGCCGCCGCAAGCACCCGGGCCGGCCTGCTCTGCACCGTCGACGACGCGCACCTCCTCGACCGCGAGAGCCTCGAGTCGTTCGCGTTCGTCGCGCGCCGCCTCGGCGCCGAGCGCCTGGCGCTCGTCCTCGCCGGGCGCGAGGAGCGCGAGCTGGACGCGGTGCTGCGCGGGGTGCCGGTCCTCGCGCTCGCGGGGCTGTCGCCCGAGCCGGCAGCGGCGCTGCTGAACCGGTCCGCGGCGGGGCCGTTCACCCCGACGGCCACCGCGGCGATCGTCCGCGCGACGGAGGGCAACCCGCTGGCCCTCGTCGACCTGGCGGCCGATCCCCTGCTCCGGGAGATGACCGACCTCGGTCTCGGCCCCGAGCCGGTGCCCGTCGGGCAGCACCTGGAGGCTCACTACCTGCGCCGCGTCATGCACCTGCCGCCGGCCTCGCAGCGCTGGCTCCTGCTCGCCGCGACCGACTCCACCGGCGACCTGGAGCTGCTCGAGATCGCCGGCGCCGCCCTCGCCATCGATCCCTCCCGCCGGGAGGACGCGGAGTCGGCCGGCCTCGTGCACCTCGAACCGACGGTCGGGTTCCGGCACCCCCTCGTCCGGTCCGCGGTCTACGGGTCGGCGTCCCGGGCCGAGCGCCGGAGGGTCCACGGCGCGCTGGCGGAGGCCGCCGCGAAGCTCGGGCTCGTCGAGACCGAGGCGTGGCACGCCTCGCGCGCGGCGAGCGGGACCGACGAGACCGTCGCGGAACGCCTCGTGCGTGCTGCGGACCTCGCGGCACAGCGTGGGGGCTCGTCGTCGCGGGCCAGCATCCTCGCCCGCGCTGCCGAGCTCACACCGTCCGGTCCGGTCCGTGGCGAGCGGCTGGTCGGCGCTGCCGAGGCCGCCCTGGAGGCAGGGGCCGCCGACGTCGCCGTGCGCCTGCTCGTGGACGTCCGGGAGGCGGGCCTCGACCAGGTGACCCGCGGCCGCGCGATCCTCGTCCGTAGCGCCGCCGCCTTGTTCGTCTCCGATCCCGACGGCGTCCGGGCGTCGACCTCCGACCAGCTCCGGGCCGCCGACGAGTTCCACGGCCACGACATCGAGCGGGAGCAGCGCGCGCTGCTGCAGGCCTTCGAACGGTGCAGCAGCGCGGACCGGCTCCTGGTCGGGGTCGACATCCCGACGCTGGGGCGCCGGATCGCCGCCGGGGCGGAGACGCCCGGTCCTGCCTCCGTGATCCTGCGGGGGGTCGCCGCACTGATCCTCGAGCCGTACGAGCGCGCCGTCCGGCCGGTGCGCGAGGCCTTCGACGCGATCCTCGCGCTGCCGGACCGGGACCTGGTCCACCGGGGGACCCTGATCGCGGCGATCGGCGCCTTCCTGTGGGACGACGCCGGGCGCCGGGCGGGGCTGGAACGGGCGATGCGCGCCGCGCGGGACGGGGGCGCCCTGCAGGCGCTCGACACCCTGCTCTGGGTCGGCGCGCTGTCGGAGCTCATGGGGGGCACCGTGAGCCGCGCCCTCTCCTTCGACGCGACGGTCCGCGAGGTCCGCCGGGCGATGGGCTACGACGGCGAGAACGTCGTCAACGCGGCCGTCATGGCCTGGAGCGGCAGCCCGGAAGAGACCGTGGAGGCCGTCGGGCAGGGCGCCGCCGCCGCCGGGTGGGGCGGCGTCGAGGCGTCGGCCACCGCGGCGCTCGCGGTCCGCCACCTCGCCGAGCGCCGCTACGAACGGGCCTTCGCACGGCTCCACCCTCTCGTCGAGGATCCGTTCCTGCAGGTCACCCCGCTCCACCTCGCCGACCACGCCGAGGCGGCCGTGCGGAGCGGTCGGCCCGAGGACGCGGCGCACGCTGCCGCGGAGCTCGACGCGCGCGCGAGGGCGAACGGCTCCGCATGGTGCCGCGGCCTCGCCGAGCGCGCCCTCGCACTCGCCGGATCCGACGACGACGAGTCCCACTACGCGGCGTCGGTCGACGCACTCTCGAGCACGGGCGCGACCGTCGAGCTCGCACGCTCGCACCTCGTCTACGGCGAGTGGCTCCGACGGGCCCGACGACGGCGGGACGCCGCCGTGCACCTCCACCTCGCCCTGGACCACGCCGACCGCAGCGGCGCCACCGTCTTCCAGGGCCGGATCCGCGCCGAGCTCGAGGCGGCCGGCGGCACCGCGGGCGCGCCGGCGCCCCGGTCCGGCCAGGACCTGACGACGCAGGAACGGGCCGTCGCCACGATGGCCGCGGCCGGACGGACCAACGCCGAGATCGCGGCCCGCCTGTTCCTCAGCCCCCACACCGTCGACTACCACCTGAGAAAGGTGTTCCAGAAGCTCGGCGTCACGTCCCGGCGACAGCTCTCCGAGCGCTTCGGCCCCGTCACCCCGTAGGCCCCGCCACGGACTACGCGAACCACGTGGTCCGGGCAGGGCCGGAAGGCGGGGACCCTCGGAGCAACCCGTCCCGACCAGCGCCAGGGAGGCCCACCGTGCCCTACATCACCGCCGACGACGGTGCCGAGATCTACTACACCGACTGGGGCACCGAGGGGACGCCCGTGCTCCTCAGCCACGGGTGGCCCCTCAACTCCGACGCCTGGGCGGCCGCGGCCCTGTTCCTCGCCGAGCACGGCCACCGCGCCATCGCGCACGACCGGCGGGGGCACGGACGGTCGAGCCGCACCTGGGACGGCAACGAGATGGACACCTACGCCGACGACCTGGCGTGCCTGGTCGATGCGCTCGACCTGCGCGACCTCACCCTGGTCGGGCACTCCACCGGCGGCGGCGAGGTCGTGCGGTACGTCGCGCGCCACGGCACCGACCGCGTGGCCCGCGTCGTCCTGGTGTCCGCCGTCCCGCCCCTCATGGTGCGGACCGACGACAACCCCGACGGGCTGCCGATGGAGGTGTTCGACCAGATCCGTGCCGGCGAGCGCGCGGACCGGTCGCAGCTCTACCGGGACCTGGCCGACGGTCCGTTCTTCGGGCACAACCGCCGCGGCGACGTCGACCAGGGCTTCCGCGACGCCTTCTGGCTCCAGAGCATGGCCTGCGGTCACCGCGCGGCGTACGAGTGCATCGCGGCGTTCTCCGCGACGGACTTCCGGCCCGACCTGGCCGCGATCGACGTCCCGGCCCTGGTGATCCATGGCGACGACGACCAGATCGTGCCCTACGACGTCGGAGGCAAGCGGTCGGTCGAGCTCATCGCCGACGCCCGCCTCCTGACCTATCCGGGCAGCGGCCACGCCCTGCCCGACACCGACCGCGACCGGCTGCACGCGGACCTGCTGGCGTTCATCGACTCCTGAGAGGGCCCCACCCATGACTGACATCAGCGACACGAGCGACGCGACCGAGAGCAGCGCGCCCGACACCGTCGTCCTCGTCCACGGCCTCTGGATGACCCCCCGCAGCTGGGAGGGCTGGGTCCGGCACTATCAGGAGAAGGGCCTCACGGTCGTGACGCCCGCGTACCCCGGGTTCGAGATCGAGGTCGAGGCCCTCCGCGAGAACCCGCAGGTCATCGCGGACCTGACCGTCCCCGAGACCGTCGAGCACCTCGCCGGCGTCATCACCGCCCTGGACCGGCCGCCGATCATCATGGGCCACTCCTTCGGCGGCCTCCTCACCCAGATGCTGCTGGCCCGGGGCCTCGGCGCCGCGGGCGTGGTCATCGACTCGGCCCCGACCGAGGGCGTCCGGGTCACCCCGCCGTCCCAGGCGAGGTCGATCTTCCCGGCGCTCAAGAACCCCGCGAACCGCCACCGTGCGGTCGGGTTCACGCCCGAGGAGTTCCACTACGCGTTCACCAACACCCTCTCGGAGGAGGAGTCCCGGGCGGTGTGGGAGCGCTACGCGATCCCGGCGCCCGGACGCTGGGTGTGGGACTACGGCCTGATCGCCAACTTCAAGCCCGGGCACCAGGAGACCTGGGTGGACTTCAGCACCGACCGGGCGCCCCTGCTGTTCATCGCCGGCGGGCAGGACCACATCATGCCGGCGTCGGTGAACCGGTCGAACGCCAAGCACTGGGAGAAGTCCTCGGCGCTCACCGAGTACTACGAGTTCGAGGACCGCGACCACTGGACCTGCGGAGCGCCGGGCTGGGAGCAGGTGGCCGACCACGCCCTCGCCTGGGCCCTCGAGCACGCGCAGGGGACCGAGCGGGCCACGGCCTGACGCCGGACGCGCGGGCGGACGCGCCGGGGGGGCGATCCACCCCCCCGGTGTGTCAGGGCCGCTTGGTAGAACCGTGAGGTCGGCTCCCGACGGCGGAGCCGGCTTCGCGACGACCAGGAGCCCCCATGCCCCACCTGTCCAGCGACGTCCAGGCGTTCGAGTCCCGCGCCACCGACGCCGACCTCGACGACCTGCGCGCACGGCTCGCCGCGGCACGGCTGCCGGAGACCGAGACGGTCCGCCGCCCCGCGCCCGACCCGCGCCGGTGGGACCAGGGGGTCCCCCTGGCCGACCTCGTGGACGTCGTCGACCACTGGCGCACCGGGTACGACTGGCGGAAGTTCGAGAGGCGCCTCGAGGAGATCGGCCAGTTCCGCACGACCGTCGACGGCCTGGGCATCCACTTCCTGCACCGCCCGTCGCCGCGCGCGGACGCCACTCCGCTGGCCCTGACCCACGGCTGGCCGGGCAGCGTCGCCGAGTTCGTGGACGTGGTGGACGAGCTGGCCGATCCGACGGACCCCGGCGCGCCGGCGTTCCACGTCGTCGTCCCGTCGCTGCCCGGTTTCGGCTACAGCGACAGACCGGCCGTCACCGGATGGGGCGTCGAGAAGACCGCGGCCGCGTGGGTGGAGCTGATGGGACGGCTCGGCTACGACGAGTTCCTCGCCCACGGCGGCGACTGGGGCGGCAACGTCACGGCGGTCCTCGGCGGGAGGTTCCCCGCGCACGTGCTCGGCATCCACACCACGCTCGCCCTGCCACCGCCCGGGATGACGACGGACGGCCTGACGGCGCAGGAGCGCCGGCACGCCGAGGAGACCCGTGACTTCTGGCTCCACCACCGGGCGTACGCGACGCAGCAGGCGACCCGGCCACAGACCATCGGGTACTCGCTCGTCGACTCGCCCGTCGGCCTGCTCGCCTGGATCCTCGACAAGTTCGCCGAGTGGTCCGACACCGAGGACAGCCCGTTCGAGACGATCTCCCGGGACAGGATCCTCGACGACGTCACCCTGTACTGGCTGACCCGGACCGGCGCCTCGGCGGCCCGCATCTACGCCGAGAGTCCCGGCTCCCTGGACCCCGACCTGCACGTGGACGTCCCCTGCGCCCTCACCATGTACCCCGGCGACATCGAGTCGCGTACCCCGCGCGCCTGGGCCGAGCAGCGCTACCGGCGCATCGTCCGGTGGACCGAGCCGGAGCGCGGCGGGCACTTCCCGTCGCTGGAGGTCCCCGACTTCTTCGTCACGGACCTGCAGGACGGCCTCGCGGCCGTGCTGGCCGCGAGCAGATGAGTGCGGACGAGCCGGTCTGTACGCCGGGTTCTTTCCGGTCACCATGTCGCTAGATGCTGCTAGGGCTCAAACCGTTGGAATCTCGCGGATCTCTAGCTCTCGCTCCGTTGGATCTACAGTGTTCTAGACGGTCCAGATCGGCTCTCGTGAGACCGAATCAAGTCCGAATCAAGACCGCGCCCGACCGTTCAGCGCCACCGTAGGAGACCACCGTGACCACCTTCGCCACCGTCGACCTCGCACGCGACGACGTGCGTCTCGACGACCTGATCGGACGGCGCGCCGTGTTCACGACGTACGAAGGAGACCGTCTCGTCGGCGCCGTCGAGCGCGCTCGTGACGGTCTGCACATCGTCTTCGACGACGGGCGTCACGGTCACGTCGGCGTCGCTGCGACGCTCGACGTCGAGATCTAGTTCTCGGCCTCGCCGTGCAGTTCCTGGCGGATGAGCGTCAGCAACTCGTCGGTCGCCTTCTCCAGTTGTGTGACGACCGTCTGAAGGTGCTCGACGTCATCGCGCAGCGTCTCGCTCGCTGCCAGCCTGTCGAAGGCACGGGATACGAGATTGCAGACGAAGAGCACTGACTCTGTCTGTTCGCGGACGGGCTCGGCTCCATACAGGGTGACGGCGTCCCTCGCGTCGAACAGCTTGTTGTTCGCGATCTCGAAGAGGATGCGATCCTCGTTCACAAGGTCGATGACCCAACCCTCAAGGTCGTCAACTTCGGACGGCGGGTTGTGAACGTCCAGATCTGCGAGTGCGTCTACAAGCTCACGACGCGCGGCCTCAAGATCTCCGTACGTCTCACGTACCGCATCGGCGATCTGCTCTCGGGCCGCCCGGCGCATCTCGTTCTTGTGGCGAGTGTTCTCGGCCCGGATGAGATTCTTCCCGGTGCGCCAGTTGGTGTAGACGACACCGGCAAGCGCGAGCAGAGAGACCGCTAACGGGACCCAGATCGACGTCCCGGAAGTGCCCGCCATGTTCTCGACGACGACGTGGACGGGCGACGGCGACGGAACGGCCATGGTCGCGAACCTAGTCGCGCACATGGGTCGTGGCGGCAACCAACCCGGGTGAAGTTGCCCAACTTTTAGTCCGACGGGGGCGCCCACGTCCCATCGAGCTGCTCGACGTACCCGGCTTCTCGCAGCAGCGCCTCGGCTTGCCGCAGGCGGTAGGCGTAGGCGTCAGCGGCGAGCCGTTGCTGTTCGTGTAGACGACGCTGCTCGTGTAGGTCGCTCATGACCTCGCGCAGATCGCGGCCGGTTCCTCCGGTGCGGGTGACCTTGACCGTCTTCGGGGTGACCTTGACGGTCTTCTTCTCGGGCATGGGCTCGACCGTTCTCTCGGAGGTGGGGAACGGGACCCGGAGCGCCTCGACGCTGCGCTACTCCGGATCCAGCCATGCCATGCCGCGACGGTGCGCCGAGACCGCCAGCCTAGAGGCGAACGGTAGGCCGCGCTAGGTCAGAATCACCCGTCGATCATGTTCCGCGGCGCTCGGCGGCGTGGGACCTTGCCTGTATGGCTTGGAGCGACTGGACGGGTGCGATCGGCGTGGTGAGCGGCGTCGCGGTCACCAGCGTCTTCGGGCTCATCACGGTCAGGCTCACGCATCGATGGCAGCGACGCTTGCGCAGCGATGAGAGGCGCCAGGCGCGCGGCGACCTTCGGCGCGACGCCTACGCGGCGTTCCTCATCCAGACCCAGAAGATGATCGACGACGTCTCAGCGTGGATGGACAGCACCGGCTCGGCCCTCGCTCCGCCCGATCGGGTCGCAGCCTTCGCTCGCGATCTCGGTACGTGCTCACACGAGCGGGACTCCTGCGAGCGGCGGGCGAAACTTGTCGCCGGATCGGAAGTGCGACGGGCAATCGGTGCGTACGGCGAATGGTTCCGCGGTGCGTGCGCAGAGGCGGTCAGGGAAGAGCAGCCGGGATTCAGCGTCTGGGAGAAGCACGAGAACAAGGTGTTCGACGCCATGGCTGTAGAACTAGACGCGGACATGACGGTTCCCGAAGAGCAACCGTCGTGGATTCGCAGATCCTGGCGGCGGCTCCTGCGGCGACCTGCCTCCGTCCCGGCATGACCGTCACGACGTCGTCCGCCGGGCGTGCCTAGACCGGGCTTGAGCCGCTCCCAGAGACGATCAGGCGCCGTCGTGGACGATCGGGCGTCGTCCCGTTCTTCTTCATCCAGCGCGCCTCGGCGGCGTGCTTCGCACGTAGCGACGCCGGCGTCGGCACCTTCTCGTCGACGTCGTCGGCGTCGTCGAGATCGAGCGCACCGATCAGCCGGTTGAGCGCGAGCCTCTGCCCCCTGATCTCCGTGATCGCCGGGTGCAGGCGCTGCTGCCCCGCGCTGCCCTCGACCGTGAGCCCGTCGGCGCGCACCTGCGCGTCGAGCTGGTCGATGAGGTCCAGCGTCTTGCAGATCTCGGCGAGCAGCACGAGCTCCGACGGGCCGAGCTCGTTGTCGGCGAGGATGTCCCGCCAGTACCTGCGGCCTCGGGAGCCGAGCCCGGGCGGGACGGGCGTCTTCTTCGTCGTCTCGGTCTTCATGACCTTCCGGAATTTCGAAGTCTCGGCAGTGCTCGTGGTCGGAGCGACCTCACCGGCGGTCTAGGCCGTCGCACGGTGGGGTCCCCCGGTGGGGGGCGGGGCCGGCCGCGCCGAGAGGGGCTCGAAACGCGACCGGCCCGGTCTTTCACGCGAGCAGCCAGGGATTCACGGCCGCCTCATGTCCGTCACGCGTACGGACCCAGACCTGCCCGGTCCCCAGCGGCGGGCGCACCTTCTCCCACACGGGCGCACCGTCGGCGTCCCGCGTCGGTCGCCACCCTGGCGAGACGGGCCGACGCGTCGCCGTCCCGTTCGTCGCGGGCATCGTGGTGCGCGTCGTCGCGGTCGTCGTCGCGGTCGTGCTCGTGACGCTCTTCGTGTTGCTCACGATCACGAGCCGCTCGTCGAGCCGACCGTGAGCTTCACGACGCGGTCGGGACGAACCACGTTCTGGCCGAACCTCCACGTCGCGCGGAGCGCGATCCCGTCGCTGGTGAAGAAGACATGCTCGGATGTCGCGACGAGAACCTGTCCGACCGCGGACACGACGGCGCTGCGGTCGTAGATCATCAGACCCGCGTCGGGCATCGCAGCCGTGACGATCACGGGAACGCCGAGCAGATAGCGCTCCGCGTCCTGCGTGCCGGCGCCGAGCAGGCTCGCGTTCGAGTCGGTCCCGGCCTTTAGCTTCCGCAGACCAGACCACGCGAGCGGCGACGCGAGGATCGTCGTCGCGATCCCTCCCGCGGTCTCCACGGTGGCGACGGCGTCGGCTAGCGCGTCCAGGCTCCCGGACACCGCGCCGCCGTCGACGATGCCCGGGACGTTGAGCAGCCCGGCGGGCGGCGTGGTCTTCCCGGATGCCGGTGCCGGCTGCGCCAGGAAGACGGCGTTCGCCTTGGTGGTGACGGCCCGCTGGACGGAGGTGGCGAGGTTGGTCGCCGTCCCGTTCTGCACGTAGAGCTCGCGGCTCAGGTGGACCAACGTGGCGACCTTGCCGGTCGCGATCTCGACCTCGTCGAGCGCCGGGTCCGCCTCGGGGATCTCCGTGCCCTCCGCCACGAAGTCGGCCTCGGCATCGTCGACATAGGCGACGCGGACGACGGGCTCGTCACCCTCGATAGAGCCGAGCACGGTGGAGGCGAGCAGCGGGAGCGAGTCGGGCACGACGTCGCCCGGGTCGAAGACGAAGATGTCGGGCGCCCACGCCTTCGCAGACGTGACGGTGGTTTCCACGGCCATGATGACCGCCTTCCTGGCGGTCATCGCGGACATGCGCGAGGCCGCCGAACAGGACATGAAAGATGTCCGTCCGGCGGCCCCTGGCCGTTCCGGGCGAGCCCCACGGGGGCCGCGTGAGCGCGGGACCGGCCGCAGACCGGAAACCGGCGCTCACCTGCCAGATTACGAGATCCGGCCGCTCGCGTCACGCGGCGCGAACGCCTTCGCGAACGGCTCCTTCTCCGCGACCGTCGCGTCGACACCCTGCGACGGATCGGAACGCGGGACACGCGGGCGCCGCGCGAGCCCGAGGTCGGCCTGTGCCTGCTTCACGGCGTCGGCCACCTTCTCGGGATCGACCTGGCCGTCGTCGTCGAGCACGTCGTCGAGCGTCGTCCCGGCCGCCCAGATCGCCGAGCCGCTGACGATCCGCTCGCCGGCGATCCGTTCGACCTCGGCGCGCTGCATCGCCGTGACGCGCTCGGCGAGCTGGTCGCGCTCGGCCTCTGCGGCACGGAGCCGGGTTCGGTAGCGCGCGGCCTCGCGGTCCGGGCGCCCGTCGCCCTGGTCGGGCTCGGGGTCGTCTGGGCGATTCTGGGCGTCCGTAGCGTCGTCCGTGCCCTGGTCAGCGCCCCGAGTCTCCGGGGCGTCCTGGGGACGCTGCGGCGAGTCCTGGGCGGGCGTCTGGGCGTCGGGGCGGGTCGTGTCGGTTGTCGTGGTCATGGTGATCTCCTTCTGGGACTAGTCCGAGACGTCGCCGGTGTCGACGACATCGATGTTCGGGATCTCCCCGGGCGTGACGCCCGCCGCGCGGACCTCGGCGAGCGTGAAGCTCGGGCGCTCCATCGGTTCGGGAGCCCACGAGGTCGACGGCTCAACGCCCACGGGCATGCCGTCCGGGTCGAGCATCACGGCGCCCGGCTGAGACACGGTCACGACGTGCCCAACCCGGGCGTTCAGGTCGAGCAGGTCGTCGCGGGTGAGCGGCCGGGCCGGCACGGCGTCGGGCGGTGGCGCGTCCGGCAGGGGCCAGGTCGGCGGGTCGAGCCCGGGCGGCACGGGGCCGGGCTCGAACGTGTCGCACGAGCACGACCTGCACGGGCCATTGCCGGTCGGCCCGTGGACGTGCCGCCCGTGCGAGCACTTGCAGTAAAAGGTGCTGCTCTTGTCGGTCGTCATGATGCTTCCCTTCGTCGGTCGGCCTCGGTCGTGCCGCCGAGCACGCCGAGCTCCTGCGAGTGGAGCCGGGCGTACGTGTGGCACTCCGCGAGCACGGGGCACCGGGAGCACTCTCGGGCGGCGGCGGCCTGGGTCTTCGTATCGGTCGCCGTCCATGCCGCCGTGACTGTCAGCGAGCCGTCCCTGCACGGGACCGACGAGCCGCTGCGCTCGGCCGCGATGACAACCTGCAACAGAGCCTCGTGATCGGCGCGGAGGTTCTCGCCGCGGCCGGGGACGACCGTCCCGCGGCCGGGCCGGGCGGTCACGGTGGCCCTCCGATCTCGTCGGTCGTCGACAGGTTGGTCATGGGGCAGATACCTCCCTCTCGTCGGCTTCGGTCCCGCACAAGGGAGCAGGCAAGGGAGCAAGGGAGCGGCTTCCCGGAGACTGCTCCCTTGCTCCCTTGGGCGCTCCCTTGGGGGCGAGCGTCCAGACCCAGCCCTTGCCGATTCCGGCGGTCGCGGACCTGACGCCGGCCTTCTTCTTCGACCGCTTGAGCTGGTCGATCGACCATCCGGCGATCCGGCCGGCCTTCTGGATGTCGTCCGGCCGGGCCTCGCCGCCGGCGGTCATGAGGTAGTCAGCAAGCCACTCCGCGCACTGGTCCCGCTCGCTGCGCTCGTCGTCGTCGATCGGCCCGCGCAGCAGCTCCGTCGCGGTCATCCCGTCGACGGGCTCGGGCTCCCAGACCACACGGGCGCAGTCCGTCTCCGGGTCGGACACGAGCCGGTAAGCCAGGGCCGGGGCCTCAGCAGCGAGGTTCGACTTCGTCACGGCGAGGATGCGCCGGTCGATGTCGTCCGGGTCGCGGGCGACGAGGAACGCAGCCCGGGCGGCTCCGACGATTCCGATGCTCCCGCCGCCGCGGTACAGCGCGTTCCCGCCGCCGGCCTTGTTGAGGTGACGGATCAGCACGACCGTCGCGCCGGTGTCCTCCGCCATCGTGGCGAGCTGGTGCAGAACGCCTCGGACGTCCTGGTCCCGGTGCGAGTCCACGGTGCCGTTGAGATAGGCCATCAAGACGTCGACCACGACGAGGCGCACGCCGTACGCGTCGACGATCTCGCGCATGACGCCGATGTCCCTCGGCAGCGACGGCGGTACTTGCCGCACGTCGCCGTCGCCGTCGACGACCTCGATCCCGAGCAGGGCATGCACGCGCCGACGGTCTGCGCCGGCAGCGACGAGCCTCGGCGAGATCGTGTCGGCGAGGCCATCTTCCGCGGAGAGCAGCAGGACGTCACCCTTCCCGCACGGCGCGCTGTCCGGCCAGGGCGCGCCGGTCGAGACGTGGGCCGCCAGGTCGAGAGCAAGCGTCGACTTCCCGGTGCTCGGGTCCCCGTCGATGACGACGAGCTTCCCGGCGGGCAGCCGGCCCGGCCAGAGCCACGCGACCCGCTCGGGAAGGACGTCGGCCAGGGTGACGAGCCCCGTCCGGTGCATCTGTCCGTTGCTGGTCACGAGGCATCTCCGATCAGCCGGTCACGGGTGCAGTCGTCCGGGCCGCAGGACGCGCCCCGTCGCTCGGAGATCGAGAGCGAGCCGCAGCACCAGGGCGCATCGACCGGCTGCTTGTGAGGGAAAAGGTCGACGTGATCGCCCGCGACCGTGCGGGTGATCTCTCGGTCGAGCCGGCGCTGCTGGCGACGACGCTCGTCGATACGGCGAGCGTCTCGACGGGCGCGTGCCGCGCGGGCGTCGCGCTCGTCAGCGTCTGCGGGTACGTTCGGGCTGTCGCTGATAGTCGGTCCGCCCCCGGTCTTCCCGCCGGGGGCGGCGGCGTCTCCGGGACGCATCAGGCGACGACTCCCCCACGACCCGTCTCGGCGTACCGGGCTTCGAGCCAGGCGTCGACGTCGTCCTCGTAGTACGCGATCCGCCGGCCGGCCTTGAACGACCGCGGCCCCTTGTCGCCCTCGTGGCGCCATGCGCGGAGCGTGCCCTCCGGGATGCCGGTCCGCTCCGAGACCTGCTTCACGTTCTCGATCTTGCGTCTCGTCCAGTTCATGTTTCGTCCCTTCGGCTCGTACGTCCCGGGGCGTGGCCCCCGCCGCACGAACCGTGCGCAGACAACGGCATCAGCGCCAAGCGATCTGCACACATGTGGGCAAAATTTGTAACATCTGCCGCGCGAGACGCGAATAATCACACCTCTGTAACTCGTTATCGCGCCGGTTCGGTACAGTTGCGCCGAACTAGATCGAACGTGCTCCGGAGGGCACGTCAGCCGCGAAGGGAAGAGCTCGTGTCGATCAGCAGGATGACGAGCACGCTCACCGGGAAGGTCACCTGGCGGGCGAGGTACTACGCCGACGACGGCAAGCAGCGGTCGCGCAACTTCCCCCGCAAGGTCGACGCGCAGCGCTGGCTCGACGAGCAGCGGGCCGCGCTGGTGACAGGCCAGTACGCCGACCCGCGTGCAGGGAAGATGACCTTCGGCGAGTACGCCGATGAGTGGCGCGCCCGCCAGGTGCATCGCCCGGCAACGGTCGATCAGATCGACCGACACTTTCGGAATCATGTCTACGTCGCTATCGGCAACATGCCACTTTCGAAGATCACTCAGGGCACGATGCAGACGCTCGTGAAGACGATGAGCGAGAAATTGTCACCGTCGACCGTCACCGTGATTTGGCGATATGTGTCGTCCGTAATGAAGTCGGCCGTCGCCGACAAGAAGATCGCGACGACGCCGTGCGTCGGCGTGAAGTTGCCCGCGATCGAGAAGAAAAAGGTCGTTCCGATCCCGACGGCAACGATCGAGTCGCTCGCGGATCTCGTGCCCGAGCGATACCGCGCGCTCGTGATCCTGACCGCTGCTACCGGGATGCGTCAGGGGGAGGTCTTCGGGCTCACCTGGGATCGCATCGATCTTCTGCACCGGAGGATCAAGGTCGACCGTCAGTTGCGCGCCGTCGACGGCTCCGCGCCGTCCTTCGGCCCGGTCAAGACGCCGACGAGCAACCGGACGATCCCGCTCCCCCAGGTCGCCGCCGACGCGCTCGCGGCTCATCAGACGCTCGTCGCCCCGGGGCCGAGTGGTCTCGTCTTCACGTCGACGACCGGGGCACCTCTGCGGCGCTCGTCGTTCAACGAGACGTGGCACCGGGCGACGGACGCGGCGGGGGTGACGGCCACCTTCCACGAACTACGCCACTACTACGCGAGCCTGCTCATCCGACACGGCGAGTCGGTCAAGGTCGTGCAGACGCGCCTCGGCCACAAGAGCGCGCAGGAGACCCTCGACACGTACGCGCATCTGTGGCCCGACAGCGACGACCGGACGCGCGAGGCGGTCGACTCCGTGCTGCTGACGAGACCGAATCAAGACCGAGCGCTCGACGGCGTGACGCGTCTTCGCACGTCAGAGCGATAAAAGCGGACGAGCCGGTCTGTACGCCGGGTTCTGTTCCCGCGCCCGGTTACCCGGGCGCGGGCGACGGTCATCCATCTAGGCCCTGCGTTGCCGCAGGGCTCGAGCGGTCTACCCGACTGTGCTTCTCAACAGAGAATCGGGCGGGCAACCCTCAAACACAGTCTGTCTGACCTTGCTCCAGGTGGGGTTTACCGAGCCACGACCGTCACCGGCCGCGCTGGTGGTCTCTTACACCACCGTTTCACCCTCACCGCCACCGGTCGCCCGGCGACGGCGGTCTGTTTTCTGTGGCACTGTCCCGCGGGTCACCCCGGGTGGCCGTTAGCCACCACCTCGCCCTTCGGAGCCCGGACGTTCCTCGGCGACGGCGCCCGAGGGCACCGCCGACGCGACCGTCCGACCGACTCGTCCGCGTCGCACAGTCTATGCGCCGTCGAGCCGGTCGGACGCCCTCTCACCGCCGGCAGGGTCAGACGTCGACCTTGTAGCTCAGCGACAGCTCGTCGCCGGAGCGGCCGCGGATCCCCCAGCTCTCGGCGGGCGACTCGATGACGACCAGCTCGACGTCGTCCGCCGCGACGCCCAGGGCGGGCGCGACGTCGTCGTACACGCGCCGGATCAGCTCGCGCTTCGCCTCCCGCGAGCGCCCGGCGAACGCCACGATCTCGATCATCAGGTAGACGTCCGAGCGGGGTGCGACCATGTCGCCGTCGTCCAGCAGCAGGAACCGGTGGAACCGCTTGTCCTCGGGGATCTGCCAGGCACCGACCAGCGCCGCGTGCAGCGCGTCGGAGACCTCCGTGCGCCGCTGACCCCACACCCGTCGGTTGCCGTAGATCTTCACCTGGACCATGCCCGGCGACGCTAGCGGTGACGGACCGCACTGTCACCGGCAGGTCCGGCAACCGAGACCCCGCCCGGCCCGGTCATAGGGTGTCCGGGTGCTGATCTGCCTGCCGCCCTCCGAGGGCAAGACCCCCGCGCCCGAGGGTGCCGCCCCGGTCGACCTGGCCCGCCTCACGGCGGCGGCGCACCTCACCGACCAACGCCGCGCGGTGCTCGACGCGCTCGCCGCCGCGAGCGCCCGGCCGGACGCCACCGACCTCCTGGGCGTGGGCGCGTCGCTCGGCGACGAGGTCACGCGCAACACCGACCTCAAGGCCGCGCCGACGGCGCCCGCCGCCCAGGTCTACACCGGCGTGCTGTACGCCGCGGCCGGCCTCGCGGACCTGCCCGGCGACGCGGCCCGCCGCGCCGCCGACGACGTCCGCGTCTTCTCGGGCCTGTGGGGCGCCGTCTCCCCCGCCGACCGCATCCCGGCGTACCGCCTCTCGATGGGCGTCGACCTGCCCGGTGTCGGCAAGCTCGCCACCGCGTGGCGGTCGCACCTGTCCGCCGCTCTCGACGCGCGTGCCGCGGGCGACGTCGTCGTCGACTGCCGCTCGGCGGCCTACCTCGCCGCGTGGAAGCCGGCCACGACCGGCGACGCGGCCGCCGACTGGGTGGCCGTCCGCGTGGTGCGCGAGACGAACGGGAAGCGCGCCGTCGTCTCGCACAACGCCAAGCACACGCGCGGCGTGCTCGCGGGCCACCTGCTGCGCCGCTCCGGCCCGGCGCCCACCAGCGCCGCGGAGCTGCTCGACGCCGCCCGCGAGCTCGACGGTCAGGTCATCGGCACGGAGGTCGGGACGGGCCTGTCGTACCGGATGGTCGAGGCCACCCTGCACGACGCCGCCACCCGGCGCGGCCCGCGCACCCTCGAGGTCGTCATCGCCTGACGGGCGGGTCGTCGGACACCCGGCGACACTGGCCGCATGGCCTACGACGAGGTCCTCGCCGCGCGCGTGCGCGACGCCGTCGCCGAGCGCGCGGAGTTCACCGAGCAGAAGATGTTCGGCGGGCTGGCGTTCATGGTGCACACGCACATGGCCGTCGGGATCACCCGCGACGAGCTCATGGTGCGCGTCGGCACGGACGGCTACGACGCGGCTCTCGCCGACGGGGCGCACGAGCTGCGGATGGGCGAACGCGTGATGCGCGGGACGGTCGGGGTGGCGGCGTCGGTCACCGCCGACGAGGACGCGCTGCACCACTGGGTGGCCCGCGGTGTCGACCTCGCCCTGGCCACCCCTCCCCGGCCGCCCCGGCCCACCAGGGCGAAGGGGTAGGCGGCGCGGCGCGCGGGCTCAGGCGTCGGTCGGGAAACCGGCCGCGGTGACCTCCGCGAGCGCAGGCTCGCCGTCCTCCCCGAGGCCGAAGCGCAGCACGGTGAGCGAGCAGGGAGGCACGCGCAGCAGCCGCCACGACGACGCGGGCGCACCGAGCGAACGCCCCGCCAGGGCGCGGATCGTCACGGTGTGCGCGACGACGACGGTCGCCGCGCCCGGGTCCGTCGCGGTGACGACGTCCCGCAGCCCGGCCCACGCCCGCTCGCCCACGTCCACGTACGACTCGCCGCCGGGCGCCCGGTCGGTGCCCGTCGTGGCCCAGGCGGCGAACTCGTCGGGCCAGCCGGCGGCGATGGCGTCGGGGGTGAGGCCCTCCCAGTCACCGAACACGCACTCGGCGAACCGGTCGTCCGGGCGCACGTGCTGGCCGGTGCGCCGCCCGACCGCCGCGGCGGTCTCGAGCGTGCGCACGAGGGGCGAGGCGACGAGGGCACCCGCGCGCGGCAGGTCCGGCCACAGGTCCTTGCCGAGGCGGAAGACGGCGTCCGCGGCGCGCGCCGCCTGCGTGCGTCCCCGCGTCGTCAGCGGCGGCCCGGGGACGCCGCCGCCCGAGTAGGCGCGCGCCTCGGTCAGCTCCGTCACGCCGTGCCGGACGAGCACGACGGTGCGCAGGGTGGTGCCCGCCCCGGTGCCCGCCGCCGGGCTCGCTCCGGACGGTCGGGTCATCAGGCCGCGGCGCCGTCGTCCGCCGGGCGCACGAGGATGCGGCCGCACTCCTCGCACCGCACGACCTGCTCGGGCGGGGCCGCCTTGACCGCGGCGAGGTCGCGGGGGTTGAGGTCGAGGCGGCAGCCCTCGCACCGGCCGCCCCGCAGCGCCGCGGCGCCGACACCGCCGAGCTGGGCGCGCAGCTTGTCGTACAGGGCGACCAGGCCGGCGTCGAGCCCGGCCGCGGTCGCCTCGCGCTCCGCCTTGACCTTCGACCCGGTCGCGTTGATCTCGGCCCAGGCCTCGTCCCGCTCGGCGGTGGCCTTCGCCTTCGCGGCCTCGAGCTCGGCGTGCGCCGACTCCACCTCGGCCAGCGAGGCCTGGTGCGCCTCCAGGCGCTCCATGACCTCGATCTCGGCGTCCTCGAGGACCGACTGGCGGCGGGCCAGGGACTCGAGCTCGCTCACCAGGGCCTGGGAGTCCTTCGCCGACAGGGCGCCGGAGTCGAGCTTCTGCTGGTCGCGCTCGGCCCGGGTGCGCACCTGGACGACGTCGGACTCCGCCTTGGCGAGCTCGCGCTCGAGGTCGGCCACGGCGGTGCGCGAGTCGACGAGCGACGTGTGCAGGTCGCCGATGCGGCCGTCGAGCTCGGCGATGGTCGCCAGCGCCGGGTGGTTGCGGCGCTGGTGGACGAGCTGCTGCAGCCGGGTGTCGAGGGCCTGGACCTCGAGCAGTCGGCGCTGGTCCTCGGGGGGTGCAGTGGCCACGGGCGGGTCCTCTCGCAGTGATTCAGCTGGTGGGGCGGTCGGTCTCGCGCACGGTGCTCGGCACCCGCGCGGTCCACGGGTCGGTGCCGATCGTGCTCACCCTCGTGGTCACCGTACCGTCTCCGGAACCGTCTCCGGTCACCCCTCCGGCCCGCTCCCCGAGCCGCGCCAGGACGTCGTCGGCGGCGTACGCGAGCCACGGCCACTCGCTCGCGAAGTGGGCCACGTCCACGAGGAACGGCGTCGCCGTGACGCCGGGTCCCGCCTCGAAGTCCGCCCGCTCCCGCAGCTCCGAGGCGGGGTGGTGGCGCAGGTCGGCGGTCACGTAGACGTCGACGGCGGCGGCTCGGACGGCGTCGAACAGCGAGTCCCCGGAGCCGCCCACCACGGCGGCGGTCGCGACCGGGGCGTCGAGGTCGCCGGCGACGCGCACGCCCTGCGCCGTCGCCGGCAGCACGGCCGCGACGCGCTCGGCGAACGCACCGAGCGTCGTGGGCTCGGCGAGCCGCCCGATCCGGCCGATCCCCCGCACGACCCCGTCGCCGTCGTCCCCGACGACGAGGGGGCTCCGGTCGGTGATGCCGACGAGGTCCGCGAGCGCGTCCGCGACGCCGCGCGGGGCGGCGTCGGCGTTGGTGTGCGCGACGTACAGGCCGCAGCCCGCGGTGAGCAGCCGGTGCACGACGTCGCCCTTGAACGTCGTCGCCGCCACCGAGTGCACGGGCCGCAGGAACAGGGGGTGATGGGTGACGAGCAGGTCCGCGCCCCAGGCGATCGCCTCGTCGACCACCGCGGCCACGGGGTCCACGGCGAGAAGGATCTTGCGCACCGGCGCCGCCGGGTCGCCCACCACCAGGCCGACGGCGTCCCAGCCCTCCGCCGTCGACGGCGGGTAGAGGTCCTCGAGGGCGGCGACGACGTCGCGCAGCCTCGGAGGGTTCGCGGGGGTGCGCGGTGCGGTGCTGTCTCCGGTGCCGGTGGTCATGGCCCCGACCCTAAGGCTCGGTCGCTATTTGGCGTCGGCGTAGGAGTCGACCGCCGCGACGGTCAGCGGGAAGTCGACCGGGAAGTCCCCGAACAGCAGTCGGCCCGCTTCCTCGGCGGCCGCGCGCACCTCGGCCGCGACCACGTCGGCGAGCTCCCGCGGGGCGTGCACCACCACCTCGTCGTGCAGGAAGAACGCCAGGTGCGGGCGGTCGGCGAACGGGGCGGGGGCCAGGCCGGGCCGCGCTCCCCCGGCGGCGCCGAGCGCCCAGAGGCGGCGGCGGATCGAGGCCAGCCAGCACAGCGCCCACTCCGCCGCGGTGCCCTGCACCACGAAGTTGCGGGTGAACCGCCCCCACGACCGGGTCGCCGACCGGGCGCGCGCCGCGGCGTCGGCCCCCGCGTCGTCGGCGAACGCCCCCGCCTGCGCCTCGTCCCAGGCGGAGCCGGGGGCGGGGGACGACCGGCCGAGCCACGTCGTCACGACGCCGCCGCGCTCCCCCGTGCGGGCCGCCTCCTCCACCAGCGCGATCGCCCGCGGGTACTCCCGGCCCAGCCGCGGCAGCACCTGGGCGCTCGCCCCCGTGGTGCCGCCGTACATCGCGCCGAGCATGCCCACCTTGGCCAGCTCCCGCGTCGGCACCGCCCCGGACGCGACGATGCCGGCATACAGGTCGCCGGCGCGGCCCGCCGTCGCCATCGCCTCGTCGCCCGCCATGCCCGCCAGGACGCGCGGCTCGAGCTGGGCGACGTCCGCCACGACGAGGCACCAGCCCGGGTCGGCGACCACCGCGCGCCGCACGCCCTTCGGGAGCTGCAGCGCCCCGCCACCGGTGGAGGCCCAGCGTCCGGTCACCACGCCGCCCACCACGTACTCGGTGCGGAACCTCCCGTCGGTCACCCACTCGTCGAGCCAGTGCCAGCCGTTGGCGGTGAGCAGCCGGTAGAGGTTCTTGTACTCCAGCAGCGGCGGGACGACCGGGTGGTCGATCGTCGAGAGCTCCCACTTGCGCAGGCTGCGCGCCCCGACCCCCGCGTACTGCATCGCCTTGAGCAGGTCGGGGTGCGAGTCGGGGTTGAGGGACGGCGGCGCGTCGAGGGCCGCCCGGATCTGCCGGGCGAGCTCCTCGAGCCGCGCGGGTCGCTGCCCCTCGGGCGGCCGGGGGCCCAGCGCCTCGGTGAGGACGGCGTCGTGCACGTCGGCGCGCCAGGGCAACCCGGCGTGGTGCATCTCGGCCGCGACCAGCGCGCCCGCCGACTCCCCCGCCGCGAGCAGCCGCAGCCGCCCGGGGGCCGTCGAGCCGCGCACCGCGTCCTCCTGCCGCCGCAGCTCCGCCACGGGGTCGACCGCCTCGTCCCCCTGCGGGGCCGGGGCCGACGGCGCGGGTGCCGCGAGGTCGAAGAGCGCCTCGCCCTGCGGCGCGCGGCGGGCGCCCACCGGCGGCGCCGCGCCCGCCGGCGTCGGGGTCATCGTGTCCCACGCGCCGGCCGGCGACCCCGCGAGCTCCGAGCCCGCGGTCGCCGTGGAGTGCCGCAGGACGCGGTGCACGAGGCGCAGGTCGTGCGACCGCTCCACGCGGACGCCCGCCCGCAGCAGGCCGAGGTACCAGCGGTTCGTGTCGTCCCACGTCCAGCGCGGCACGACGCCCCCCTTGCGCGCGCCGTCCTCCGCGTCCGCCACGAGCGCGGGCAGGTCCGCGGCGGGCACGGCACGCTGCGTACCGTCGTGCACGCGGACCGTGCCGCCGGGCTCTCGGGTCAGGACGACGTGCACGACGCCATCCTGCCGTCCCCCACCGACGCTCAGGCAGGTCGGGCCGCGAGCGCCCGGGCGTCGTCCAGCCGCGCGAGCTCGTGGTCGGTCAGCACGGGAACGGCACGACGCCGCGCGACCGCCTCGCCCAGGTGGTCGCGATAGCCGGGCCCGGTCCGGGCGTCGGTCCAGTCGATCACCACGGGCCCGCGCGCGGCCAGCACCACGTTCGACGGGTGCAGGTCGAGGTGCAGGAGGGCCCGTCCGGCCAGGGCAGGGCGTGCAGGCGCGCGTGCAGCGACGCGAGGAGGGCTCCCGCCTCGCCCGCGTCGCGGCGGCCCGCCAGCAGCTCGTCCGCCAGCGTGGGGCCGGCCAGCCGCTCGAGCAGCATGCCGGGGCCGTCGACCCCGAGCACGGCGGGCGCCGGGTACCCCGCGTCGACGACGGCGGCGAGCAGGGTGGCGTCCCGGTGCGCGGGACGGCCGTCGCGGTAGCGGCGCAGCACCCGGTGGTCGTCCAGGACGAAGACGTCGGGACCCGCGGCGATCAGCTCCATCGCGCCAGCGTGGCAGAGGTGTGCGACCACCGGCACCGGCATCTCGCCGCGCGACGAGCGCGCCGATGTGGTGCGCTGGCCCAGGTCGGCGTCCCCGGCCGGCCGGGCCCGCAGCCCGCAACCCGCACCCCGTACGAGGAGGACCGCATGACGACCGAGCAGCCCGTCGAGACCGTCGACGTCGTGGTGATCGGCACCGGTCCGGGCGGGGAGGACGCGACCGGTCGGCTGGCCCGCGCAGGGCTCGACGTCGTCGCGGTCGAGGCGCGGCTGGTCGGCGGCGAGTGCCCCTACTTCGGCTGCATCCCGACCAAGATGATGGTGCGCGCGTCGGACGCGCTCGCCGAGGCCCGCCGGGCGGGCACGCTGGCCGGGCGGGTCGACGTCGTGCCGGACTGGGCGCCCGTCGCCGCGCGCGTCCGCGACGAGGCGACCGCCGACTGGGACGACACCGCCGCCGTCGAGCGGCTGGAGAAGGCGGGCGCGCGCGTCGTGCGCGGCCGTGGGCGCCTGGCCGGACCGGGCGAGGTCGTCGTGGCGACGGCCGACGGCGAGCGCCGCTTCCGCGCGACGCGCGGCGTCCTGCTCAACCCGGGCACCGAGCCGGCCGTGCCGCCGGTGGAGGGCCTGGCCGACACCCCCTACTGGACCAACCGCGACGCCGTGCGCGCGACCGAGGCGCCGGCGTCGCTCACCGTGCTGGGCGGCGGCGCCATCGGCTGCGAGCTGGCGCAGGTCTTCGCCCGGTTCGGCACCGCCGTGGAGGTCGTCGAGGCGGGCCCGCGCCTGCTGGCGCCCGACGAGCCCGAGGCGAGCACGCTCCTGGCCGGCCGCTTCGCCGCCGAGGGCATCGGGGTGCGCACCGGTGCCAAGGTGTCGTCGGTCTCGCACGACGGCGGCGGGTTCACCCTGACCCTCGGCGACGGCACGCAGCTGGTCTCCGAGCGGCTGCTGGTGGCCGCGGGCCGCCGTACCGACCTGCGGGCGCTCGGCGTCGCGACGGTCGGCATCGACGACACGGGCCGCACGATCCCCGTCGACGACCGGCTGCGCGCGGCGGACGGCGTCTGGGTGATCGGGGACGTCACCGGCAAGGGGGCGTTCACCCACGTGTCGATGTACCAGGCGCGCATCGCGGTCGCGGACATCCTCGCGGCCGGGGGCGACAGCGGAAACGGCGGGGACGCCGGCGGCGAGGAGCGTGCCGACTACCGCGCCGTCCCGCACGTGACGTTCACCGACCCGGAGATCGGCGGCGTCGGGCTCACGGAGGCCGCCGCCCGCGACGCCGGGACGACGGTCCGCACGGGCCTCACCGACCTCGCCGCGTCGTCGCGCGGGTTCGTGCACGGGCCCGGCAACGAGGGCCTGATCAAGCTGGTCGTGGACGCCGACGCCGGCGTGCTGGTCGGCGCGACCGCCGCCGGGCCGGCGGGCGGCGAGATCCTCGCGGTCCTCACCCTCGCCGTGCAGGCCCGGGTCCCCGTCCCCGAGCTGCGGCACATGATCTACGCCTACCCGACGTTCCACCGGGCGATCGAGAGCGCGCTGGCCGACCTCGACCACTGAGCCGCGGCGCGGGCACCGACCCGCGGACTCTCGTCGTGCACCACGTCACGCGGGGCGGGACGACGCAGGCCGCCCCGCCCCGCGTCACCGACGAGTCACGCGACGTCTTCGGCGAGGTCCGCGCCGAGTGCCTCGAGGATCGTGCTGGTCACCTCGTAGGGGCGGGAGACCGCGACGGCGTGGGAGGCCCCCGCCACCTCGTTCACGCCCCGCGCCCGCGCCCGCTGCGCCTCGGCCCGCAGCTCGGCGGCAGGGATGTTGCGATCCTGGTCGCCGAACACGAACCACGACGGCAGGGACTGCCACGCCGGCACGTCGGTGGGAAGCCCGTCCCGCAGGGCAGCCTCGGTGACCGGTCGCTGCGTGCGGGCCAGCCGCGTCGCCTCTGCCAGTGGCACGTCCGCCGCGAACTGTCCCGGGAACGCATCGAGCCGGATGGCGAGCTCGGCACCTCCCGTGCTCACCGGATAGGCCGTCAGCGCCTCACCGAGAGTGCTGCCCGGCGCCCTGCTCGAGAGCTCGAACGCGCTCTCGCCGTGGTCGGGCGCGAACGCCGCCACGTAGACGAGGCCGACGACGTCCGGATGGCCGGCCGCCGCCTCGGTGATCACGATCCCGCCGTACGAGTGCCCGACCAGGAGCACGGGTCGGCCGATCCCGGCGACGACGTCCCGGACGTAGGCGGCGTCGCCCGCCACGCTCCGCAGCGGGTTGGCGGCCGCGACGGCCTCGACGCCCCGCTCGTGCAACCGGTCGATGACGCCGTTCCAGCTCGCGGACTCGGCGAACGCGCCGTGCACGAGGACGACGGTGGGGTACTGGGTGTCCATCAGGTTCTCCTGTCGTGAAGAGTGGGTGGGTGGCTCAGCCGGCGTGGAGCGCCGTGCGGAGGACGTCGACGGCCTGCGCGATCGCGCCGGACGACGCGGCCGACGGCCGCAGGGGGTTGAGCATCATGAAGTCGTGGATCGTCGCGTTGTAGCGGACCGTCGTCGTCCGCACACCGGCGGCGACGAGCTTGCGCGCATAGGCCTCGCCCTCGTCGCGCAGCACGTCGTTCTCGTCCACCACGACGAACGCCTCCGGCAGCCCCGCGAGGTCGTCCAGCGAGGCACGCAGGGGCGACGCGGTGATCTCCTGCCGTCGCGCCACGTCCGGCAGGTAGGCGTCCCAGAACCACGCCATCGACTTCGCGAGCAGGAACGGCCCTTCCGCGAACTCGAGGTAGCTCGCCGTGTCCTGTGCGGCGTCGGTCACCGGGTAGTACAGGGACTGGTGGCGGAACGTCACGTCGCCCCGCTGCTTCGCGAGGATCGTCACGGCCGCCGCCATGTTCCCGCCCACGGAGTCGCCGGCGACCGCGATCCGGGCGGGGTCGAGGCCGGCGTCCGCGCCGTGCGTGGTGATCCACCGCGCCGCCGCGTAGGCCTGCTCGATCGCGACCGGGTAGTGCGCCTCCGGTGACCGGTCGTACTCGACGAACACGATGCCGACGCCGGCGCCGGTGGCGAGATCGCGGACGAGACGATCGTGCGTTGCGGCGTCGCCCAGCACCCAGCCGCCGCCGTGGATGTACAGGACCGCGGGCAGCGGCCCGACGCTCCCGACCGGCCGCACGACACGGACCCGGACGTCGCCCACGGAGGCGCGCACCGCGAACCACTCCTCCTCGACGTCGGGCAGCGACGTGGGCTGCGACTGGACGTCGGCGAGGACCTTGCGGGCGTCGTCGGGCGTCATCTCGTAGAAGTACGGCGGGCTGGCGGTCGCGTCGGCCATGGCCTGGGCCTCGGGTTCGAGGACGTGGTCGCTCATGAGGATGTCCTTCCTGGGTTCGGCTGAAGGTCGCCGGACCGCGCTGCCGTGGCGGCCGTCCGGTGGACGGCGTGCGCCGTCGTCCTGAACGACCGGGCACCCGTCGGCGGCGTGACACCCCGCTACTCCACGAGCTTCCCGTCGGCGGAGACGTCGTGCATGCGTTCGGCGATGTCCGTCGGGACGGCCGGGATCCGTTCCCGGCGCACGCCACCGTGCGGGGACCACACGAGGTTGACCTGCAGCTCCGGGTCCAGGTCGGGGTGGTCGGACCGGTTGTGGCATCCCCTCGACTCCCGACGTTCCAGGGCGCACTCGAGCGTGGCGCGCGCGGCGAGGACGGCGGACCGGAGGTCGAAGGCGTGCGCGAGGTCCTGGTAGCCCGCGATGTCGATGTGGATCCCCGCCCGCGTCATCCGGTCCTCGACCTCGCCGAGGGCGCCGAGCCCCGCACGCAGGCCCGACTCGTCCCGCACGACACCGGCGTGCTCGGTCATGAGGTCGCGGACGCTGCGCTGCATCGCGCGCACGTTCTGCTCCCCGTCGGCCGCGAGCAGGCGGTCGACCGACGACTCGGCGTCGCGGACCGCGCCGAGCGACCGGCGCTGTGCCGCCAGCCCGGCCGAGTACTCGGCAGCAGCCCGGCCGGTGATCCTGCCGTACACCATGAGCTCGATGAGGGAGTTGCCCCCGAGCCGGTTCGCCCCGTGCAGCCCGCTCGACGCCTCGCCGATGACGAAGAGCCCCGCCACGTCGGTGCTGTGGTCCTCCGGCCGCACCCACACACCACCCATCGAGTAGTGCGCGGTGGGCGCCACCTCGATCGGGTCACGCGTCACGTCCAGCACCTGCAGGTCCATGAGCGTCTGGTAGACGCGCGGCAACCGCGTGAGGATCGTCTCCCGCGGCAGGTGCGAGAGGTCGAGCCACACGCCGCCGGCACGGGTGCCACGGCCGGCCCTGATCTCGCTGTACGACGCGAGGGCGACACGGTCACGGGTGGACAGCTCCATCCGCTCCGGGTCGTACCGCGCCATGAAGCGCTCCCCGAGGTTGTTGAGGAGCACGCCGCCCTCGCCGCGGGCCGCCTCGCTCACGAGCGTCCCGGCGGCGCTCTCCGGTTCGATCAGGCCCGACGGGTGGAACTGCACCAGCTCCGCGTCACGGAGACGGGCGCCTGCCTCGGCCGCGAGTCGGAACGAGTCCCCGGTGTTCTCGTCGCGCCGCGACGACGTGCGCCGCCAGATCCGCGTATGGCCGCCGGTCGCGAGGATCACGGCGTCGGCGTGGACGAGGTAGCGCGACCCGTCGACGAGGTCGAAACCATAGGCGCCGAAGACGACGCCGTCGTCCACCAGAAGCCGCGTCACGTAGACCGTCGACAGCACCGGGATCTCCAGCTCGGCCGCGCGCCCGACCAGCGTCCGCTGCACCTCGAGGCCGGTGTAGTCGCCGACGAACGCGGTGCGCCGATAGGTGTGGGCGCCGAAGTAGCGCTGCGCGATCCGTCCGTCGGCCTGGCGATCGAAGCGCATGCCGTAGCGCTCCAGGTCGTCGATCCCGCGGGACGCGCCCTGCGTCACCACCTGAACGGTCCGCGGGTCGGCCAGGAGGTAGCTCTCCTGGAGCGTGTCGGCGGCGTGCTGCTCCCAGGTGTCGGCCGGGTCGGTCGTGGCCAGGGCCGCGTTGATCCCGCCGGCGGCGAGGGACGTGTGCGCGTCGGGCGCGGGACGCTTGCCGACCGCGAGCACGGCCACCCCCGTCTCGGCCAGCTCGATCGCGGCACGCAGGCCGGAGCCGCCGGTGCCGATCACGAGGACCGAGGTGGCGAGCTGATGGATGCGTGGGGACACGGTTCCTCCTGCGACTGACGTCCGGTGACCCAGCACCGACCGCGTGGCGGCGCCGGATGTGACACCCGCCGGTAATCTGCCCCGGAGGGCGACCGCGCCGGTGCGCGCCCCGCGAGGCCCAGGAGTCCGATGAGCGCGAATCCCCTGCCCCACCTGGTCGGACGTCTCGTCGAGCGCGCCGCTCTCGACGAGGTCCTCACGACCGTTCGTCGCGGCAGCTCGGCCGTCCGCGTCCTGCGGGGCGGGGCGGGCGTCGGCAAGTCCGTGCTGCTCGACTACGCCGCGGCCCAGGCGTCGGGCGTCACGGTGACCCGGACCCTCGGCGTCGAGGCGGACATGGAGCTGGCGTACGCCGGGCTGCAGCAGCTCTGTGCGCCTTTCCTCGACCAGGCCCGGGACCTGCCGGGCCCGCAGCGTGACGCCCTGCAGGTCGCGTTCGGCACGGCGACCGGCGCCCCGCCCGCACGCTTCCTGGTCGGTCTCGCGGTGCTGACCCTGCTCACCCGGGCGTCCGAGACACGACCGGTGCTCGTCGTCGTCGACGACGCACAGTGGTTGGACCAGGCGTCCCTCCGGACGCTCGAGTTCGTCGCACGCCGGCTCCTGGCCGAGCCGGTCGCGCTGGTGGCCGCGGTGCGCGATCCGGAGGGCGCGACGGCCCTGGCCGGCCTGCCGGAGCTGAGCGTCGACGGCCTCGACCCTCGATCTGCCGGGGAGCTGCTCGACCGGGCGGTCGGCGGGCGGCTCGAGCGCCGGCTGCGGGACCGGCTGGTCGCCGAGACGCACGGGAACCCGCTCGCCCTGCTGGAGCTGTACCGCGGACGTAGCGCCGCCGAGCTGGCCTACGGGCTGGACGCGACCGGACGCGGCTCCGTCGCGAACCGCGTCGAGGAGGACTTCGCCCGGCGCCTGGGAGCGCTCCCCTCGCCCACCAGGCTGCTCCTGCTGGTCGCCGCGGCGGAGCCGGTCGGGAACACACGCCTGCTCGTGAAGGCGACCGAACACCTGGGCGTGGCGCCCGATGCCGCACCCGCCAAGGCCGCCGGGCTCGTCGAGTTCGGGGAGTCGGTCCGCTTCCGGCATCCGCTCGCCCGCTCCGCCGTCTACCGTGCGGCGAGCCCGACGGAGCGCCGCCTCGTGCACGGTGCGCTCGCTGCGGCCACCGACCCGGTGCACGATCCCGACCGCCGTGCATGGCATGCCGCACAGGCCTGCGAAGGTCCCGACGAGGAGGTCGCGGATGCACTGGAGCGGGCTGCCGGACGCGCGCGGCAGCGCGGCGGCATGGCCGCCGAGGCCGTGCTGCTCGAGCGCGCCGCGGAGCTGACGCCCGACGCGGGACGGCGCGGACGGCGTGCCCTGGCCGCGGCCGAGGCCCACTTCTCGGCCGCGGCCCCGGACCGGGCGACAGAGCTCGCGACCCTCGCCGACCTGTCCCCCCTCGGCCCGCCGGACCGGGCACGGGTGAACCGGCTCCGCGCCCGCGTGCTGTTCGCGCGCAGCCGCAGCGACGAGGCCGCCCCGTTGTTGCTCGACGCCGCGGCAGGGCTCGCCGCGGCGGGGTCGCCGCTGGCGCGGGAGACCTATCTCGAGGCGATCAGCGCCGCCGTGTTCTCCGGACGCGTCCACGGGCCCGCGGGGGTCGCCGCGGCCGCGTCGGCGGCCCGCGGCCTGGACGCGGCGCTCCTCGGCTCCGGTCCGTCGGACGCGCTGCTCGACGCCATCGCGACCCTCCTGGCCGACGGTCCTGAGCACGGTGTCGGTGCTATCCGTGCGGCGCTCGACCCGTTCGCGCGCGAGGAGCTGCCCGGGCCGGAGGCCGCCATGCGATGGCTCCTGCTGGCCCCGGTCGCCCTCGAGGCGTTCTTCCACCACGCGTGGGACTTCACGGCCTGGGACCGGATCTCCGCGCGCGCGGTGCGGCTGGCCCGCGACATCGGTGCCCTTGGTGTGCTGCCGCCCCTGCTCGTCTACACGGCCGGTGTCGACGTCTTCCACGGCGACTTCGCGGGCGCGGGACGCAAGATCGGCGAGGCGGACGCGGTCGCGGCCGCCACCGGCAACGCCCCGTTCGCCTACGCGTCGCTCGTCCTGATGGCGTGGCGCGGCGAGGAGCGTCCCGCCGTCGCCTTGTTCGACGAGGCGCGTGCCCGGGCCGCGCAGGGTGGCGAGGCCTCGCTTCTCGCCGCCGCCGGCTACGTCCAGGGTGTCCTCTACAACGGCCTCGCGCGCTACGACGAGGCCCTCGCGGCATCGAGCACCGTCATTGAGCACGACGGGTTCAACTTCGTGGGCCTGTCGCTCATCGAGCACATCGAGGCCGCAGTGCGCTGTGGCGAGCTCGAACGAGCCGCGACCGCGTTCGAACGCCTGGAGTCACTGGCACGGGTGGCTGACACGGGGTGGGCGCACGGCATCCGGGCGCGCTGCCGGGCGCTTCTGGACGAGGGGCCCGAGACCGACCAGCTGTACCGCACCGCGATCGACCACCTGGGTCGGGACGGCGTGTCCGCGGAGGTCGCCCGCACCCATCTGCTCTATGGCGAGTGGCTGCGCCGCGCGGGCCGACGCACCGCGGCCCGGGAGCAGCTGCGCACCGCGTACGAGATGTTCGCGGCGATGCCCGCCGTCGCCTTCGCCGAGCGCGCGCGCCGCGAGCTGATCGCGACCGGGGCCAAGGTGCGCGCGCGGGAAGAGCGGGCGAGCGCCCGGCTCACCCCGCAGGAGGCGCAGATCGCGGCGCTGGCCGCGGACGGCATGTCCAACCCCAGGATCGGCGCGGAGCTCTTCCTGAGCCCGCACACGGTCGAGTGGCACCTGCGCAAGGTGTACACGAAGCTCGGCATCGCCTCGCGCCGGGAGCTCTCCCGCGCTCTGGGGCGCTCCGGCGCGGAGAGCGAGGGCGCGCCCGCACGAGCGTGAGGACGGCGCGACCCTTCCGACCACGTTCCCGACCACTCGACCGACCACGCAACCGACCACGGAGGTGCGTGGCGCGGTGGGCCGCGCCACGACCGGACGGTGGGAACGTCGTCCTGCCGGGCGACATCCACCCGAAGGAGTCGCCATGGACGCGTCGACGACCGAGACCAGCCCCCTCACCAGCCCTCGCACGCAGGAGGGCCCTACGCACGACCCCGACAGCGCCGACCTCGAACGTGCGAGCGCGTTCTTCGTCTCGCAGCGAGCCCGGCTGTTCCGCGTCGCCTCCAGGGTGGTCGGAGGCGACGCGGGCAGCGCTGAGGACGTGGTCCAGGAGGCGTGGCTGCGATGGCAGCGCACGGACCGGACGCGGGTGCGCAACCCCGAGGCGTTCCTCACCACCACGACGACCCGGCTCGCGATCAACGTCGTCCAGTCGGCCGGACGACGACACGAACGCCCCGGCGACGTCCAGGACGCGCGGACGTCCGACGACCTCACCAACCCCTCCGTCCGGGCGGACCAGACGGCCGCCGTCGCGGAGGCGCTCGGCCTGCTCCTGGCACGGCTGTCGGGCCGCGAGCTCGGCGCATACCTGCTCCGCAGCGTCTTCGACTACCCGTACGACGACGTCGCACGCATCCTGCGCACGAGTGCGGTCAACGCGCGGCAGCTCGTGCGCCGCGCCGCCTGTCGTCTCGCCGACGGCCCGGTGCGGACCCCGGTCGCGCGCTCGACGCACCGGCGCCTCGTCCACGCGTTCCTGGTGGCGGCACGTGAGGGCGAGGTCGCGGCGCTGGAGGAGCTCCTGACGTACCGGGGCGTGGCGGCAGCGGCCTAGAGCCCGGGTTCGGGGACACGGGTGTCACACGCGCCCCCGGTGCACGGTCGTCCGGGCGGACAGGCGGAGGGTCGAGTCGCAGGTAAGGACGAGACTCACCGGGTTTCACCGGGGCGGGCCGCCGGGCCGCCATGCCGGAAGCAGAGAGCGACTGGACCCCCTCGTCACCCCTGCCTGCCGCCGGTGCCGGTCAGCGCACCTGTTGGGTGGGCCGCAGCAGGATCTCGTTGAGGGACACGTGCGGCGGGCGAGTCACCGCGAAGAGGATGGTCTCGGCGACGTCCTCGGGGTCGAGGACGCGGATCTCGCCCGCCATCCGTGCGGCGAGCTCGCGCATCGCAGGGTCCGAGAGGTGCCCCGCGAGCTCGGTGTCCACCATGCCCGGCTCGACGACCACGACGCGCACGCCCTGCGACGCGACTTCCTGCCGCAACGCCTCGGAGAACGCGTTGACTCCGTGCTTGGTCGCGGCGTACACACCCGACCCTGCCGAGGCGGTGCGGCCCGAGGTCGAGGAGGTCTGCACCAGCGTGCCCCGGCTGGCCACGAGGTGCGGCAGTGCCGCGTGCGACACGTGCAGGGTGCCGAGAAGGTTCGTCCGCGTCATCCGCTCCCACTCTCCGGGGTCGGCGGACTGCACCGTGGCGGAGAGCATGACGCCCGCGTTGTTGACGACGACGTCGAGTCCGCCGAGCACTTCGGCCGCGGCGGCGACCCCGGCCCGTGCCGACGCCTCGTCGGCGACGTCGAGCACCCGCGGCGTCACGTGCCCCGCCAGGCCCGCTGCCCGTGACGCCACCTCCTCGAGGCGGTCGAGACGCCGCCCGGCCGCCACGACGTGCGCGCCCGCGCCGGCGAACGCCAGCGCGACGGCGGCGCCGATCCCCGACGACGCCCCGACCACCAAGGCCCTTCGACCGGTCATGTCCATGTCTGCTCCCTCGTTCGTCAAGGTGACCGCTCGGTCACCTTGTTGAGGCTACCACCCAAGATGACCCTCGGGTCATGTACGTGCTAGCGTCCCGGCGGAGGAGGTGGTGGACATGCGGGCGGACGCGATGCGGAACCGCGAGGCACTCGTGACGGCCGCGGCGACCGTCCTGGCCGACGCCGGCCTCGACGCCTCCGTGGCGGAGATCGCCGCGAGCGCGGGGGTGGCGAAGGGCACGGTGTTCCGGCACTTCGCCACCAAGGAGGACCTCGTGGCGGTGGTCGTCGCCCGCCATGTCGAGGGCCTTGCGGAGCGCGCAGAAGAGCTCCTGTCGGAGCAGGACCCGATGGAGGCGCTCAGCGCGTTCGTGGCCGCCGGGACAGAGCTGCAGGCCCGTGATCGAGCGTTCTGCCAGGTCGCGGCCACCGCCGAGCTCACGGTGCCGGGTCTGGTCGAGCGGCGCGAGCGCCTCGAGGAGATCGCGGACCTCCTCGCACGCCGCGCCCGGGACGCCGGCCAGGCCCGATCCGGGCTGACGGGGCGCGACGTGATCGGACTCATGACCGCCGCCTACCAGGGGGCGTGCGCCGCCGGTGACCCCGAGCGCTGGCCCTACTTCCAGAAGATCCTGCTGGCGGGCCTGCGTACGATCGACGAGGCGTCGCCCGACGCCTGACCGACGGTCTCGGCCGGGAGCAAGCCCATGTGCGGCACCCGTCCGCACCGCCTATCCTGTGATGGCCCATGACTGAAATGACCGAGTTCGCCGCCGCCCCGACGCCCTCGCCCACAGGCCTCCCGATCGACGCTCCGCTCCCCCGGCGGTGCCGGGCGTGACCCCGAAGGAACCGGCCGACGAGCCGACGGCCGGGCACGTCGTGCTCGGCGGAAAGTACGTGCTGGGAGACATCCTCGGCACGGGTGGCACGTACACCGTCTACGAGGCCACCCGCCTGCCCGGCGTGTCCGACGAGACCGGTGACGAGACTGGTGACGAGACCGCTGACGGGTCCGGCGACGCGCCGGCGCTCCTCGTCAAGGTGCTCCACCCGCACCTGGTCGACGACGAGGCGGCACGGGCCAGCCTCGCCCGCGAGGTCGCGGCGTCGGACCTGATGGACCACCCGGGTGTCGCGAAGGTCCTCGACACCGGGGAGGACGAGGTCGCGGGCGCGAACGTCCCCTGGCTCCTCATGCGTCGCCTGCCCGGCACCCCCCTGTCGGAGCTGGCGGGCGGCACCGGCCTGCCCTGGCCGGTGGCGCTCTCCGTGGTCGGCGGGCTGCTGGAAGGGATCGCGGCGGTGCACGAGGCGGGGCTGGTGCACCGCGACGTCGGCCCGCGCAACGTCGTGGTCGACCGGCACGACGACGGCAGCATGACGGTCGGCCTGCTGGACCTCGGCCTCACCGCGCCCGGCGGCGGCGACGGCGAAGGTGAGCGCGTCGCCGGCTCGGCGTCGTACATGTCCCCCGAGCAGGCACAGGGCCGGCCCCTCGACGGGCGCAGCGACCTGTACTCGGTCGGGGCCCTCGCCTACTTCGCCCTCACGGGGCACCCCCCGTACGAGCGCGCCCGGCCGGGCGACGTCCTGCTGGCCCACGTCGGGGCTCCCGTGCCCGCGCCGTCGGCCCGGCGGGCCGCCGTCCCCGCCGCCGTCGACCGCTTCGTGGCCCGTGCGATGGCGAAGAACCCGGCCCGGCGGTTCGCGACCGCCGGCGCGATGGCCGAGACGGTCGCCACCCTGCTCGCCGGGGCGCCCCGCGTGGCCGTCCCCCATCCCGACGCGGGACCCGAGACCCCGGACGGCGACCAGACCATGACGATGGGCCAGATCGCCGCCCAGGACCCGCACCGGACGGCGGCGATCGGCGCCGCAGGTCTCGCCGCCGCCGCGGCGGCGGCCGAGGCGGAGCTCCAGCGCACCCGGATGCTCGGGGCGGTCGACGCGACCGAGCCCCTGGCACCTCTCCCGGACGACGGCGAGCCGACCGAGCCCCTCCCCGACTCCGGGGAGGCGCCCACCGAGATGCTGGGCGGGCCGCCGGCCGAGCCGCCCGCGGACACCCCCGTCGCCGGGGTGCCCGCCGCCGGGGAGCCAGAGCCGTCCCGCCGGCGTCGGATCCTCCTGATCGTCGTGGCCGCGCTCCTGGTGGCCGCCCTCGGCGCCGGCGCCTTCTGGTTCTTCCGCGACGCCGACGGCGGCTCCCCGGTCGCGCCGGTCACGCACAGCCCGTCGCCGTCGCCCACGCCGTCGCGCACGCCGACCACGACCGCCCCGACGACCCAGGCCCCGGACGAGCCGACGTCGCGCCCCGACCGGACGTCGACGCCCACCCCGACCGGCACGCCCACGCCCAGCGTGACGCCGTCGGAGACCTCGACCCCCCCCCCCACGTCGACCCCCACCCCGACCGACGAGCCGACCTCGACCCCCACCCCGACCGACGAGCCGACGTCGACGCCGACACCGACGGACGAGCCGACGGAGCCCGACCCGGACCCGACCGACGAGGAGACCACGCCTCCGGCGGAACCCGACCCCACCGACGGTCCCGTCGACGACGCCGGCGGGTCCACCTCGACCCCTGCCCCCTGATCGCGCCGGCGCTCCCAGGAACCGCATAGCCGCGCGCTCACCGCGTCCCAGGCACGCTCCCTAGCCTCCGGATCACGCGCCGCCTGCCTGGCGGCACCGATCCAGGGAGTCGAGGGTGTTGCTCCAGCGCTCACGGTCGTCCGCGACCTCACCGTCGTCGGGGGTCCCCGACGACCCGACGGCCCGCCGCGGTCGCGTCGCCCTGCGGCTGCGCGGGCGCCGCCCGGGACGCCGCGCGGTGCTGCTCGGCGCGGTCGCCGTCGTCGTGGTGGCGGCGCTCGTCGTCTGGCTCGCCGTGCTGCGGCCCCGCGCCGGCACGCCGGACGCGGCGGCCGCCACCCGGTCGGCCACCGCCCAGGCGAGCACCGCGACGTTCGAGCAGTCCGTCACGACCACCGGCACGCTGACACCGAGCGTCCAGGAGGACGTGTCCTTCGAGGCGTCGGGCACCGTGCAGAGCGTGCAGGTCGCCGAGGGCGACACGGTGACGAAGGGGCAGACCCTCGCGACCGTCGACACGCTGCAGCTCGACGCCGCGCTGGCGCAGGCGAAGGCCGACCTGGCCCAGGCGCAGGCGGACCTCGCGGACGCGCAGGACTCCGACGACGGGTCGGACGCGGCCGAGGCCACGGTCGAGGCGCGCGAGGCCGCCGTCGCCGTCGCCCGGCAGTCGTCCGACGACGCCGAGGCCGCGATGTCCCACGCCACGCTCCAGGCCCCCGCGGCGGGGCTGGTGACGTCGGTGGGGGTCGCGGTGGGCGACACGGTCGGCTCCTCCTCGGGCAGCGGCTCGACGTCCGGCCAGGGCGGCACCGGCGCGACGCCGAGCGCCTCGGGCGGGTCGGCGAGCTCGTCGGGCTCCACCGGCTCGACGGACGCCGCGGCGTTCACGATCGTCGGCACCGACGCGTGGACGGTCGACGTGAGCGTCGGCGAGGCGGACGTCGCGTCGATCGCGACGGGCGACCAGGTCGAGATGACGTCCGACGACCTCACCGACACCGTCTTCGGCACCGTGAGCGAGATCGGCCGGCTCCCGTCCACGTCGCAGGGCGCGGTGGCCTACCCGGTCACGGTGACGGTGACGGGCGACCCGGAGGGCCTGCACGACGGCGTGAGCGTCGACGTCTCCATCGTCACCGAGCGCCGCAGCGACGTGCTGTCCGTGCCCGCGGCCGCCGTGACGACGGGCGACGACGGCGCGTCGACCGTGACGCTCGTCGGCGACGACGGCTCGACCACCGAGCAGGCGGTCGAGACGGGCGAGACGTCCGGCCAGCTGGTCGAGATCACGTCGGGGCTGTCCGAGGGCGACACCGTGCAGTACACGACGTTCACCCCCGGCACCGGGCGAGGGCAGGACGGCGGGCAGGGCGACCTGCCGGAGGGCTTCGACCCGTCCCAGCTGCGCGGCGGCGGCCAGGGCGGTCTCCCCGAGGGCTTCGACCCCTCGCAGATGGGCGCTCCCGGCGGCGGGCGAGGAGGGGACTCGTGACCGCGCCGAGCCCGACCGTCGTCGGCCTCGAGGCGGACGACACGCCGTCCGACCCGGTCATCGACCTCCGGGGCGCGCGCAAGACCTATCGCACCGGCGACCTGGAGTTCGAGGCGCTGCGCGGCGTCGACCTGCGCATCGAGCGCGGCGAGTACGTGGCGATCGTGGGGCCGTCCGGCTCCGGCAAGTCGACGCTCATGAACGTGCTGGGTTGCCTCGACACGCTCACGTCCGGCGGCTACCGGATCGCGGGCGACGACGTGGACGACATGGACGAGACCGACCTCGCGAGCGTGCGCAACGAGCAGATCGGGTTCGTGTTCCAGCAGTTCAACCTGCTGCCCTCGCTGTCGGCGCTGCGCAACGTCGAGCTGCCGCTCGTGTACCGCGGCGTGGCGCCGGCCGAGCGGCGGGCCCGGGCCGTGCAGGCGCTGGAGCGCGTCGGCCTCGGCGACCGCACGGCGAACCGGCCGGGGCAGCTCTCGGGCGGCCAGCAGCAGCGCGTCGCCGTGGCGCGGGCGCTGGTCGGCGAGCCCGCGCTGGTCCTCGCGGACGAGCCGACGGGCAACCTCGACTCGCGCTCCACGGCCGACGTGCTCGACCTGTTCGACGCGCTGCACGCGCACGGCCGCACCATCGTGCTCATCACGCACGAGCACGAGGTGGCCGAACGGTCGCGCCGCGTCGTGCGGGTGCTCGACGGGCTGATCACGTCCGACGCCCCGAGCGGCCGGGCGGTGGCGCCATGAGCTGGGCGGAGACCCTCGCCACCGCGTGGCACGCGATCCGCGCGCACACGATGCGCTCGCTGCTGACCGTGCTGGGCATCCTCATCGGCATCGCCGCGGTCATCCTCACCGTGGGCCTCGGGCTCGGCACGCAGAAGGACGTGTCCGAGGACATCAGCTCGCTCGGGTCGAACCTGCTCATCGTCACGCCGGGGTCGTCCACCGACTCCTCCGGCGTGCGCGGCGGCTTCGGCTCCGCGTCCACGCTGACGACGGCGGACGCCGACGCGCTGGGCTCCGGCGTCGCCGTGCCGGACGTCGCGGCCGTCACGGCCGAGAAGGAGTCGTCGCAGTCCCTCGAGGCCGGCGACGCCAACTGGACCACCACGGTCACCGGCGTCACCGGCGACTGGCTCGGCGTGCGCTCCCGCGAGCTCGCCTCGGGCGAGTTCGTCGGCGACGGGTCGACCGACGAGGTCGTGCTCGGCCCCGAGACGGCGACGGAGCTGTTCGGCTCCACCCGCGTCGTCGGGCGCACGGTGAGCATCGCCGGGACGACGTTCGACGTCGTCGGCGTGCTCGAGGCGGCCGGGTCGAGCGCGTCGGCCAACCTCGACGACACCGCCGTCGTGTCCATGACGGCGATGACGTCCGGCATCACGGGCGGCGCCGACACGTCGGTCAGCACCATCTACCTCAAGGCGACCGACACCGACGCCATCTCCGCCGCGTACCAGGAGGCGCAGTCGCTCCTGCTCGCGCTGCACGGCGCGACGAGCGCGGACGCCGCCGACTTCACGATCGACTCGCAGGACTCGCTCGTGTCGACGGCGACGTCGGTGTACCGCACCCTCACTGTGCTGCTCGCCGGGGTGGCGGGCCTGTCCCTGCTGGTCGGCGGCATCGGCGTCATGAACATCATGCTCGTGTCCGTCACCGAGCGGACCCGCGAGATCGGGCTGCGCAAGGCCCTCGGCGCCCCGCCCGGGGCGATCCGGCGGCAGTTCCTCACGGAGGCGTCGATCCTCGGCATCACCGGCGGGCTCGTCGGCGCCGGCCTCGGTGTCCTCGCCGCGGTGACCCTGCCGTCGGTGCTCGACTCGTCGATCGTCGTCTCGCCCGTCGCGGTGGCCGGCTCGCTCGCCGTCGCGCTCGCCATCGGGCTGGTGTTCGGCGTCTACCCCGCCGTCCGCGCCGCCCGTCTCGCCCCGATCGACGCGCTGCGGAGCGAGTAGCCGTGCACCGCGCCCCATCACGAGCGGCGGCCAGCCGCACCCCAACCCTCCCCACGTCCCGGAGAACCTCATGACCCGCCGCACCACCCCGTCCAGCACCACCTTGTCCCCCGCCACCTCCCCCGCCCGACGCTCGCGCACCGCACTCGCGTCGTACGGCGTCCTGGGGGTCGTGGGCCTCGCGCTCACGCTCGCCGGGTGCTCGTCGTCAGACGCCGCGACGTCGGACGCGCCGCCCGCCGCCGAGGGCCAGCAGCAGGACCAGCAGGAGGGCCGGGGCGGCCCGCAGGGCGGCGGCCGCGCTCCCGGCGTCTCGGGCGAGGTGGCCGCCGTCGACGGCACGACGGCACAGGTCCAGGGCTCCGACTCCCAGACCGCCGTCAGCTGGACGGACGACACCACGATCACGGTCACCGTCGACGGCTCGCTCGACGACGTCGCCGTGGGTTCGTGCGTCGTCGCGACGGCGGGCGGGATGCCCGGCGGCGACTCGTCCTCGTCCGCCGGCTCGGGCTCGGCCGACGACGAGGGCTCCGCGGTGTCGTCCGTCGTCGTGAGCGCACCGGTCGACGGCGAGTGCACCGGCGGGCTCGGCGGCGGGTTCCCAGGGGGCGGCGACCGTCCGGAGGGCGCGCCGTCCGACCTGCCCACCGACCTGCCGTCGGGGATGCCGACCGACATGCCGACCGACGTGCCGTCCGGGGGCCCGGGCGGCGGCCGGGGCGGCTTCGGCGGCGTGACCGCCGGGGCCGTCACCGCGGTCGACGGGACCACGGTCACGCTGACCACGACCTCCGCGGACGGCGAGACGGGCGAGAAGACCGTCATGGTCGACGACGCCACCACGTACTCCGTGCAGCAGGGCGGGTCGGCCGACGACGTCGCCGTCGGGCAGTGCGTCACCGCGCAGGGCGAGGAGGACGACGGCGGCGCGGTCACCGCGACCAGCCTCACCGTCTCGGCGCCCGGCGACGACGGCTGCTCCACCGGGTTCGGCGGTCGCGGCGGGTTCCCCGGCGGGCAGGACGGCGAGCAGGACGGCGGGCAGGACGGCGGGCAGGGCGGTGACGGCGATGCGTGACGCCGCCGTCCGCCGACGCCGCACGCGGCGCCGGCGCCTCGTCGCAGCGGGGGTCGCCGTGGTCGTCATCGGTGCCGGGGGCACGGCGTTCGCCCTGCGCCCGGCCGACGCTCGCTACCGCACGGTGGCGGCGACCACGGGCGACGTCGTGCAGCACGTGTCCGTCAGCGCGACCGTCGCGTCCGCCGGCCGCGCCGACACGACGTTCGGCACGTCCGGCACCGTCGCCTCGGTGAAGGTGGCCGCGGGCGACGAGGTCGAGGCGGGCGACACGCTCGCCACGCTCGACGCCGACGAGCTGCAGGACGCCGTCGACGATGCCACCGAGACCCTCGCCGACGCGAAGCAGACGCTCGCCGACGACCTGGAGGCCCAGGCCGACGGGACGAGCGCCAGCACGAGCGCCGGCACCGTGACGGGTAGCACCGCGACCGGGAGCACGTCCGGGTCCGGCGACGTCCAGCCCAGCTCCGCGACGACGGACGCCTCGTCGGCTACCGGGTCGGTACGGCTCGTCAGCACGACCGGCACCGTGAGCACGGCCGCCGCCGCGGCGGCCACGGAGGGCGGCACCGACCTGGAGGAGGCGGTCACGGCGGCGCTCGCCGCGGCCCGGAAGGACGTCGAGGCGGCCCAGGACGCGCTCCTGGACGGTTACGAGTCCGTGGAGGACGCGCTGGCCGCGGGCACGACGGCGCTCGGTGCCTCGGGCGACGCCGTGTCCGCCGCGACCGGCGACGACGGCGCCTGCGCGGCCGTCCTGGCCGCAGCCGACGCCACCGACGGTGCTTCCGGCGACGACGGGACCACGGACGACGAGACCACGGACGACGACCTCGCGGCCTGCGTGGACGCGATCGTCGCCGCGCAGGACGCGCTCGTCGCGACCGGCACCGCCCAGCAGGCGACCGGGAAGGCCGAGGGGGCGCTGACCGACCTGGTGGCCGACCTGGACGACGCCGTGACGAGCCTGGGCGAGGAGGCCGACGCTCTCGACGACGCCGTCCGGGCGCTCCAGGACGCCGACGCCCCCGGCTCCGCCGGGGGCACGCCGGACAGCGGCAGCACCGGCTCCGGAACTGGCTCCGGAACTGGCTCCGGGACCGGCGGCAGCACCGGCACGGGCACCGGGGGCGGGGCCGCCCCCGGCGACGTCCCGACGGGCCAGGCGCCCGAGGCGGGCTCGGACGACACGTCGCGGGGCGGAGCACCGAGCGGCGCGGACGGGGGCGCTGCGCCCTCAGGCTCCGCGCCCTCCGGAACGTCGGGTACGGGCGGCACCAGCGGCACGGCCGGAACCGGAACGCCCGGCGGCTCCGGCACGAGCGCCGGCAGCGTCACGGCCGAGCGCATCCTCGCGGACCGCGCCGCGGTCACGGTCGCGCAGAGCGAGGTCGACATCGCGACGGCGGCCGCCGCCGCGGGCACCCTCACGGCACCCGTCTCCGGGACGGTGGCCCAGGTCGACGCCGCGAAGGGCACGAGCGTGAGCGCGGGCGACGCGGCCGTGACGATCCTCGGCGACGGCGGCTACGTCCTGTCCACGACGCTCGACCTCGCCGAGGTCGGGTCGGTCGAGGTCGGGCAGCACGTCACCGCGACGGTGCCCGCGACCGGCGGCGAGTACACCGGCACGGTGAGCAGCGTGGGCGTCCTCGACTCCTCGGAGACGTCGACCCCCTCGTACGCGGCGACGATCGCGCTCGACCCGTCCGACGGGGCGGCAGGCGGGGGCGGCTCGCTGCCGGAGGGCGCCTCCGCGTCGGCGACGATCGAGGTCGCGACCGTGGACGACGCGCTCGTGGTCCCGACGTCGGCCGTGAGCGCCGACGGCTCCGCGCGGACGGTGCGGGTGCTCGACGGCGACGCCGTGCGCACGGTCGAGGTCACGACGGGCGCCGTCGGGCCGGAGCGCACCGAGATCACGGGTGGACTCGACGCCGGCGACGAGGTCGTGCTCGCCGACCTGGACCAGCAGCTCGTGCAGGACGACGAGGAGGGGTCGAGCGGCCTCGGCGGGCTCGGTGGCTCCGACGAGCAGACCGGGCCGCAGGGCGGGTTCCCGGGCGGCGGCTTCCCGGAGGGCTTCCAGCCGCCGTCGGGCGCGTCACGCTGAGCGCGGCGCGGCGTCCGCCGTGCGCCCGCGCGGCAGGCGCACGGTGAACGTCGTCCCGGTCCCGCCCTCACGTCGCTCGCCGACGGTGGCGGACCGGACCTCGATCGAGCCGTCGTGAGCGGCCACGATCGCGTCGGCGATCGCGAGCCCGAGTCCGGTCGACCCGCCGGCCCGGTGACGCGACGCGTCGCCCCGCGTGAAGCGGCGGAACAGCCCCGGGCGGAGGTCGGGGGCGATGCCGGGGCCGTCGTCGGCCACCTCGATCTCGACGGCGTCGCCGCGGTCCAGCAGCCGCACCGCCACGCGCGTGCCCGCCGGCGTGTGCGTACGGGCGTTCGCGAGCAGGTTCGCCAGCACCTGGCGCAGGCTCGCCTCGTCGCCGGTCACGACCGGCGCGTCCTCACCGGGACCGGCGTCGTCCCCGTCACCGCGCCCCTCGCCGTCGTCATCACCGTCGTCATCACCGTCGTCGTCACCGTCGCCCGGCAACGCGAGCACCCAGTCGTGGGCCGGACCCGCGGCGTGGGCGTCCATCACCGCGTCGACCGCGAGCGCGGCGAGGTCGACCGGTTTCCGGTCGAGCGGGCGGCCGGCGTCGAGCCGGGCGAGGAGCAACAGGTCCTCGACCAGTCCGGACATGCGCACCGCCTCGGACTCGATCCGGTCGAGCGACCGGGCCGTGCCGCCGGCAGGCTCGTCGGGGGCGCGGCGCACGAGCTCGGCATAGCCGCGGATCGTCGCGAGCGGGGTGCGCAGCTCGTGGCTCGCGTCCGCGACGAACCGGCGCACCTGCTGCTCCGAGTCGTGCCGCGCCTGGAGAGAGGTCTCGACGTGCTCGAGCATCCGGTTGAGCGCGGCGCCCACCTGGCCCACCTCCATGCGCTCGTCCGTGAGGCCCGCGGGCACTCGCGGGATGCCGGCGACCTTGCCCCGGGAGAGCTCGAGCTCCGAAACCCGGACGGCGGCCTCGGCGACGTCGTCGAGGGGGCGCAGCGAGCGCCGCACCAGCCATGCGCCGCCGAGCACGGCCACCGCCAGGCCGGCCGCCCCGAGCGCCACCTGCACGAGGACGTAGCCCCGCACGGTCGTGGCGACCGTCGCGGTGCTCGTGGCCACGACGGTTTCCACGTCGCCGCTCGTCCGGTGCACGGCGCGGAACGCGCCGAGGTCCGGCACGTCGACGTCGTGCGCCCGGCCGTCCGCGGGCACCGCCTCGAGGGCGGCGACCTGCGCGTCGTCCAGGGTGGTGCGCTCCAGCGCCTCCGTCACGTGGTCGGCCAGCTCCGGCTCGCCGTCCACGGAGCGCACCACGGCGCTGCCGGGGCCGAAGCCCGCGGGGAACTCCGAAGGGTCGTCGCCGGCGGCGGGCGGGACGTCGTCCGGGACGGCCGACCCGTCCTCGGCGGCGACGCCGGGCGGCCGAGGCCCCAGCCCGTCCACGAGGCGCCGGCTCGCCTGCTCCAGCCGCTGGTCGCTCTGCGCGACGAGCTGGGATCGCAGCACCGCCGTCGAGGCCGTCACGAGGCCGACCGTCACGACGACGACCACGGCGGCGAGCACGATCACGAGGCGCCGCCTCAGGGTGACGGGCCTCAGGGTGCGGGGCGGCGCGGCGGCAGGTCCCGGGGTGGCGGACCGCCGTCCCGCCCGCCGGCCATGGTCACGCACGGGCGCCGCCGTCCGGCGTGCCTGCCGCGGGCTTGAGGACGTATCCCACCCCGCGCAGCGTGTGGATCATCGGCTCCCGCCCCTTGTCGATCTTGCGGCGCAGGTAGGAGACGTACAGCTCGACGATGCTCGACTGGCCGCCGAAGTCGTAGTTCCACACGCGGTCGAGAATCTGGCCCTTCGACAGCACCCGGCGCGGGTTGCGCATGAAGAACCGCAGCAGCTCGAACTCCGTGACGGTGAGGTGGACCTCCTCCCCCGCCCGGCGCACCTCGTGCGCGTCCTCGTCGAGCTCGAGGTCGCCGACGACGAGCAGCCCGTCCTCGGACCGCGTCACCGCTCCCGTACGTCGCAGCAGGCCACGCACCCGGGCGACGACCTCCTCGAGGCTGAACGGCTTCGTCACGTAGTCGTCGCCCCCGACGGTGAGGCCCGCGACCCGGTCCTCGACGGCGTCGCGCGCGGTGAGGAACAGCACCGGCATCCGGGCGCCCTGGGCGCGCAACCGTCGCAGCACGGTGAACCCGTCCATGTCCGGGAGCATCACGTCGAGCACGACGAGGTCCGGCCCGGTCTCGCGCGCCAGGCGGAGCGCCGACGCGCCGTCGGGCGCGGCCGTGACGTCCATCCCCTCGAGCCGGAGCGCCGTCGCGAGGAGCTCGGCGAGGTTGAGCTCGTCGTCCACCACGAGGGCGCGGACGGGCGACCCGTCCGGTCGGGTCAGGAGCGGCTGGTCAGGACGCCCGACGGTCGTGAAGGAGGGTACGGAGGACGACGTCATGGCGCCAGCCTGCGGCCTCGACCCCCGCGGTTCCTGTACCGAACCTGTGAGCCCGCTATGTCTTCGCCCGTGAACCCGCAGATCTCAGCGGGCGCATAAGTTGCCCCGCCAGCCTGCAGGTTCCCGGTTGTTCACCTGCCGGACGGCCGTCGTTCATCCCCGGCGCCGCCCCGGCACCGACGAGAGGAGCCTCCCGTGCGACGTCGGTCCCGACGTTCCGAGACCCGGACGACAGCCAGCGACCCCGGACCGCAGCACCCGGGTCGTCCCGCCGGCCCCGCGTCCTCGGCACGCACCGCCACCGCGAGCCGCCTGCACGCGTTCAACCGGTTCGAGATCAAGTACCTCGTGCCGCAGGACCAGGCCGAGGAGCTCCGCGCCGAGCTGCGCCGGCACATGGACGACGACGCGTACTCCGGCGAGCGGGGCTACCCGATCACCAGCGTCTACTACGACACCGCCCGGCTGACGTTCTACTGGGAGAAGATCGAGGGCCTGAAGTTCCGGCGCAAGCTGCGCGTGCGGCACTACGGCACGGCCGACGACCTGACGCCGGACTCGACGGTCTTCGTCGAGATCAAGCAGCGCGTCAACCGCGTCACGCAGAAGCGCCGCGTCGTGCTGCCGTACCGGGACGCGCTGCGGCTCTGCTCGCCGGAGGGCTACGAGCCCGAGGGCGAGGTCAGCCCCCGCGAGCGCGCTTTCCTCGACGAGGTGTCGACCCTGGTGGGCGAGCTCGACCTGCGCCCGACGGTGACCACCGGGTACCACCGCGAGGCCTGGGTGGGGCGCGAGGCCGACCTCGGTCTGCGCGTCACCCTCGACCACCGCCTGCGCGGCCGCGACCGCGACTTCCACCTCGCCTCCGAGGCCCCGAACCGGCTCATCCTGCCCGCCCGCCTGTCCGTGCTCGAGGTCAAGGCCAACGAGCGCGTGCCGGCGTGGGTCACGGACCTCACCGCCCGCATGAGCCTCGACGTCGTGCGGATCTCGAAGTACTGCCAGAGCGTGCAGGCCTTCGGCCTCGCGCCGCGCTCGACCATGCACGCCCCGGACGAGCTCGAGGCCGTCCTCGGCGACCCCGCCAGCGTCCAGACCACCGACCCCACCACCCCGACCGGCGTCGCCGACGCCCCGAACCGAAAGAGTGTCCTCGTCCGATGAACCTGCAAGATCTGAGCGGAACCTTCTCCGTCTTCGACGTCGCGATGACGCTGGTGCTGTCCTTCGTCCTGTCCTCGGCCATCGGCTGGGTGTACAAGCGGACGCACCGGAACATCTCCTACAGCCAGTCCTACGTCCAGACCCTCGTCATCATCGGCATGGTCGTCGCCGTGATCATGCTGGTCGTCGGGTCGAACATCGCCCGCGCTTTCGCGCTCGTCGGCGCCCTGTCCGTGATCCGGTTCCGCAACGCGATCAAGGAGACCCGCGACGTCGGGTTCATCTTCCTCGTGATGGCGATCGGCATGGCCGTCGGCACGCGCTTCTACCTGCTGGCCGCCGCGGCGACCGCGATCATCCTGCTCGTCATCTTCCTCATGCAGCGCTTCGACTGGTTCAAGCTCGACATCCAGCGACAGGTGGTCAAGGTCCAGGTGCCGCCCGAGCCCCGGTACCAGCAGGACGTCGCCGACGTGCTGATCCGTCTGACCCAGGAGTTCGAGCTGGTGAGCGTCGAGACCGTGCGCGGCGGCGCCCTGACCGAGCTCTTCTACTCCGTGCGTCTCCAGGGCGGCGTCACGACCGCCGAGGTCATCGAGGCGCTCGGCGCGATCAACTCCGGCCAGAAGGTCACCGTCCTGACCGGGTACGACCAGTCCGACATGTGAGCGGGTGACCAATCAGGTGAACATGAGTCTCGCAAGCCTTCGCCAGCGCCTCCCGGTGCGGCTGCGCCAGCACTGGAAGCCCCTGACCGCGGGAGTCGTCGGGGTGGCCGTCGCCCTGACCTTCTTCGGGGACCTGACGATCCGGCCGTACTCCACGAGCTCGGCCGCCGTCACCGACGAAGAACGCCTCACCCAGGACATCACGGGGTCGATCGACCTCTTCGACGACTCCGTGGACCACGAGATCTCGCTGTCGTACACGCAGGAGCGCTACGACGAGATGCTCGACGCCTACTTCGCCGACGGCGAGAAGGAGTGGATGTCCGCCGACATCACCATCGACGGCACCACGATCGAGGACGTGGCCGTGCGCCTCAAGGGCAACTCCACGCTCTCGTCGCTGGTCGACGACCGTTCGGGGTCCGACACGGAGGGCGAGCGCGCGCCGGGCGGCATCGGTGGCGGCATGGGCGGCGGCGAGGGTGGTATGCCCCAGCCGCCCGAGGGCATGGAGCTCCCCGAAGGCATGGAGCCGCCCGCGGACGGCCAGATGCCGGAAGGCGGGATGCCCGGCGGCGAGGACGGCGGTGGTTTCGGCGGCACCGGGGTGTCCCTGACCACCGCCGAGCCGGAGAACCTGCCGCTGCTCGTGAGCTTCGACGAGAACGAGCCGGGCCGTGCCTATCAGGGCAGGACCGAGCTCTCGATCCGGCCCGCGAGCGCGTCGAGCGAGTCGTCGCTCAACGAGGCGGTCGCGCTCGAGCTCACGGCGCGGTCGGGACAGCCCACGCAGGACTACGCGTTCACCACCTATGCCGTGAACGACCGTCCGACCACGACCCGTCTCGTCGTCGAGAACCCCGACCCGCAGTACGCCGACGGGCTCGAGGGCGAGGGGGTGCTCTACAAGCTGCTGTCGACGAGCTCGTTCGAGTACCAGGGCGACGACCAGACCGAGTACACGGACGACTTCAAGCAGGTCAACCTCGTCGGCAGCCAGGACCTGCAGCCGATCGTGTCGTTCCTGAGGTGGTTGGACGGCGCGTCGGACGAGGAGTTCGCCGACGAGCTCGACCAGTGGGTCGACGTCGAGTCCTTCGCCCGGTACCTGGGCACGCAGGAGGTCATCGACAACTTCGACACCATCTCCGGGCCGGGCAAGAACGCCTACCTGTACTACGACCTCGACACCGGCCTCCTCAGCGTCGTGTCCTGGGACCTCAACCTCGCCCTCGGCGGGATGTCCGGTCCCGGCGGGATGGGCGGGATGATGCCCGGTGGCGGCGAGGGTGGCGGCACGTCGGACGACGACGCCCAGGGCCCGCCCGAGGGCATGGAGGGCGGCCCGGGAGGGGCCGGGGGCGGTGGCATGGGCGGGATGACGAGCCAGAACGCGCTCGTCACCCGGTTCAAGGAGGACGCCGGCCTCGCCGCGAAGATCGACGCCGCCGTCGACGACCTGACCGCCGAGTGGATCGACAGCGGGAAGGCCGCCGACCTGGTCGACGAGGTGGCCGCACGGGTGCCCGCCACCGACGGTGTCGACCAGGCGACGATCGACGCGGACGCGGAGTCGGTCCGAGAGCTCGTCGGCGGCGGCACCGACGAGTCGGACGCCGGGTCATCCGGCCGGTGACGACGCGGGCAGGGGTGGTCTCGACGGCCGCTCCCCCGCCTCGGCGTCTCCTCTGCGGGGTTCGTGGCGGGGAGGGTCGGTGCGGGGTCGGACGCGCGGTGGTCACGACCGGCGCAGATGGTCCTCCGTGGCGGTCTCGAGGCGACGCAGCAGCACGGCGAGCGCACGACGGTCGGAGACCTCCCACCCCGCGAGGAGCTCGTCCACCAGCCGGTCGCCGCCCTCGACGAACCGGCGGGCGACGTCCACGCCCGCCGGCGTGAGGTGCACGCGGGACGCGCGGGCGTCGGCGGGGTCGGGCCGCCGCTCGACGAGCCCCCTGGCCTCGAGGCGGCCGAGGATCTTGCTGACGTTGGACGCGCCCGTCGACAGGTGCTCCGCGACGTCGGACGGACGTCGGGGACCATGCCGCCAGAGCACCGTCATGACGACGATCGCGGGGGCGTCGAGGTCCACGCCCTCGCGGCGCGCGATCGACGCCATGAGGTCTCCGCCGGACCACAGGCCCATGACGCGCACCAGCGCGTCGAGCAGGTCCGAGCGGTACCCGGGGACGTCCGCCGCGTCCGCGGGCCGGGTCTCGGGACCGGTCGCGGGCGTCATGCGATCCGCGTGCCGCCGTCGACGGGCAGCACCACGCCGGTGACGAAGGCCGCCTCGTCGGACAGGAGGAACGCGGTGGCCGCGGCGATCTCCTCGGGGCGCCCGAGGCGCCCCATGGGCACGTCGGCGGCGTAGCCCGCGCGCGCCCCGGCGGGGAGCGACGCGAGCGCGGCGGTCTCGATCGCGCCGGGCGCGACCGCGTTGACGCGGATCCCGTCGCGGACGTACTCCAGGGCCGTCGCGTGCGTGAGGGAGACGACACCCGCCTTGGCCGCGGAGTAGGGCGACATGCCCGGCGACGCCTTGAGCCCGGCGATCGACGCGGTGTTGACGATCGACCCACCGCCGTGGGCGGCCATGTGCGCGATCTCCGCCCGCAGGCACAGGAACGTGCCCCGCAGGGTGATGTCCTCCACCCGGTCCCAGGCCTCGACCGGCATCTCGTGCACGCGCGTCGGCCGCGTGCCGACGCCCGCGTTGTTCACCGCCAGGTGGAGCCCGCCGAACGTCTCGACGGCGGTCGCGACCAGCGCCTCGACGGCCGCGGCGTCACTGACGTCGGCACCCTGGAACACGGCACGGCCACCGGACGCGGTGATCCCCTCGACGACCTTCGCCCCGGCCTCCGCGTCGACGTCGGAGACGACGACCGAGGCCCCCTCGGCGGCGAGCCGGGTGGCGACGGCTGCGCCGATCCCCGCGCCCGAGGCGGTCACGAGGGCGACCTTGTCGGCGAAGCGTGCGGTGGTGGACATGGACGGCCTCCTGAGCGAGCAATTTACTGTCTTGGCGACAGTATCACCGCTCTCGAGCTCGGCATCGCGCCCGGACGCCCGTGTCAGGTCAGGACGGCGAGACGACCCGCGTCGCACGCCGATGAGCCGTGCGGTACCGCGACGGCGCGATGCCGTACTCGGCGACGAACGCCTGCCGCAGCGACTCGGCAGAGGCGAGACCGCAGTCGCGCGCGATGGCGCTGACGGTGCGGTCGGTCGACGCGAGCAGGTGCGCGGCTGCTTCGGTGCGTACCCGCCGGACGTAGCGCCCGGGGGTGCGGCCGACGTGCCGGACGAAGAGCCTGCTGAGCTGGCGCGCGCTGATACCGGCGTGGGCGGACAACGCACGAAGCGAGAGATCGGCGTCGAGCTGCGTGGTCACCAGGTCCGTGACCGACCGGACGTACGCGTCGCGCACCTGCGGCGCCGCGGTGAACGAGCTCATCTGCGCCTGGTTCCCCGGACGCTGGAGGTAGGTCACGAGATCCCGGGCGAGGCGGCGCGCGAGTTCCGGGCCGTGGTCCTCCTCGACCAGCGCCAGCGTCAGATCGAGGGCGCTGGTCACCCCGGCCGACGTGTAGACGCGACCGTCCCGGACGTAGATCGGCGCCGGGTCGACGCGGACGGCCGGGTAGTCGCGGGCGAGCCGGTCCGCGAACCGCCAGTGGGTGGTCGCACGGCGCCCGTCGAGCAGACCTGCCGCCGCGAGCACCGTCGCCCCGGTGCACACGGATGCGACCCGACGGCTCAGCGCGGCGAGCCGACGGACGTGCGTGACCACGAGCTGATCAGCTCCGGCGTCCTCGTGCCCGAGCCCGCCGGTCACGACGACCGTGTCGACCGGCTCGACCCAGCGCTGCAAGGAGCCCTGGCTCGCCAGCACCAGGCCGGAGTCGCACGCGACAGGCGCATTCCCCGGCGTGAGCAGCACGAGCCGGTACCCGGGACGGGCGCCGAGCCGATTCGCCAGGACCAGCGTGGAGGTCACGCAGGCGATGTCGAGAAGTTCCGCACCGGCGTACCCGATGACCGCGACGACACGCTCGTCCATGAGCCCCACCCCGATTTCGCGACGCCTGGTCCAAGGATCTGGACACTCCAGACGGTACCCCCGGGGCGTACCCGAATCGAGAGGGAGCCTGGGTCCACGAGGTCGCGGCTGCACGACGCACCACCCACCCGACGGAGCGAGGACGACATGAGCGCGGAACCCACGATTCGTACGAGCACCGCGGCACCCGCCCTGGAACCGTCGTCCGGCGCCACCGTGCGCCGCGTCGTGAGCCGCTGGCCGGCCGCGCTGGGCCTGGGCGTCGCGGCCGCTCTGCTCGCGACCGGGGTGGGTGACCGCGCCACGCTTGCCATCGGGGTGAGCGCGGCCGCGCTCTGCTACCTCGCCGCGGCGGCATTCGGGCGCCGGTGGGTCGCGTGGGCGAGCGTCCTCGGCACGTCGCTCGTGATCGTGGCGAGCGAGGCCGCGGGGATCCCCTGGTGGACGGGGGTGGGCATCACCGCCCTGGTGCTCCTCAGCATCAGCGCGACGCGCGGGGCGACGCGAGCCGCAGTGCCGCAAGCACTTGCGCTCGTCGGCTTCGGAGCCGTGGCCGTGACCGCGCTGGCGATCGATCCCCAGGCCGGTCTCGTGGTCGCGGGGCTCGCGCTCGCCGGCCACGGCGTGTGGGACGTCGTCCATCACCGGAGGGACGAGGTGGTGCCCCGGTCGATGGCGGAGGCCTGCCTCTTCCTCGATGTCCCGCTCGGCCTGGGCTGCATCGCCCTGACGTTCTTCGGCTGAGAGGGCGCCGACGCCGTTCTACCGCCTCCCGGCAGGCACACCGATCGAGCCTGTCGACCACCGACGATCGACACTCAGGAGATGACATGCGGAAGCTGACCTATGGGATGAACGTGAGCCTGGACGGCTACGTGGCCGCGGCGGACGACGACCTCGGTTGGAGCCGGCCCAGCGACGAGTGGTTCCAGTGGTGGTCCGATCGGGTCGCCGCAACCGGCCTGGCGCTGTACGGGCGCAGGCTGTGGGAGACGATGAGCTCGCACTGGCCGACCGCCGATCAGCAGCCCGGCGTCACCCCGGCCCAGGTCGAGTTCGCCCGCCGCTGGCGAGACATGCCGAAGGTGGTCTTCTCCTCGACGCCGAGGCCTGTCGGCTGGAACGCCCGCGTGGTCACCGGTGACGTCGTCGACGAGATCACCCGGTTGAAGGCCGAGGACGGCGGCCCCCTGGACATCGGGGGCGGCCCCACGCTCGCCGCGACCGCCATGCGCGCCGGGCTGATCGACGAGTACGCGATCGTCACCCACCCGGTGCTCGTGGGTGCCGGCAGACCGTTCTTCACGGCGCTCGAGCACTGGGTGAGCCTTGATCTGGTGGAGAGGCGAGAGTTCCCCGGTGGTGTGGTCCTGACACGATACGAGACCAGACGTTGAGCGTTGCCCGTTCGTCGACCGACCACGCCCGGGGTCTGGGTGTCAGTCGCGCGGGACTCCGCTGGCGCGGGTGATGAGTGCGTCGAACTGTCGGTCGCCGAGAATCCTCCCGGCGGCGATGAGGGGGCGTGCGCCGTACCCGACTGCGTAGCGGGTCTTCGGGCGGCGGGCGGCGACCGCCTTCGCGATCGCGTCGGCGATGACCGACGGCGGGGAGTTGCGGCGGGTGTTGGCCTCCGATCGCAGCGACCTGGCCACCGCTTCGGCCTGACGCTCGTACGGGCCGTTCGCCGAGGTCTTCTCGAGGTTGTCCGCGGCGATGCCGCCCCACTCGGTGGCGATCCCGCCCGGCTCGATCACGACGACGTCGATGCCGAACGGAGCCAGCTCCAGCCGCAAGCAGTCGCTGAGCGCTTCGAGGGCGAACTTGGTGCCGTGGTACCAGCCGCCGAGCGGGGTGTAGATCTTGCCGCCCATGGACGTGATGTTCACGATCGTCCCGGACTTCTGCTCGCGCATGCGGGGCAGCACGAGCTGGGTCAGGTTCATCGCGCCGAACACGTTCACCTCGAACTGGCGGCGACCTTCGTCGATGTCGACGTCCTCGATCGCGCCGTAGGACCCGTAGCCGGCGTTGTTGACGAGCACGTCGATCCGGCCGGTGTCGGCGACGATCGTCGCCACGCCGTCCTTCATCGACTGCTCGTCGGTCACGTCCATCCGGAGCGGGCGGACGCCGTCCGCGGCGAGCCTCTGCAGCCGGTCGGTGCGGCGTGCGGCGCCGTAGACGGTGTATCCGATGCTCTGCAGCTTGCGTGCGGTGGACTCACCGATGCCCGAGGAGGCTCCGGTGACGAGGGCGACCTTGGTGGTCATGTTCTCTCCCGATGTAAGATGAATCGTGGTTCACCATCTATGCTGAACCACGATTCACGATCGCGCAAGCGTGCGGTCGCGTCTCACCGGGAGGAGCACTGATGAGCCAGAGTCGTCCGCTACGAGCCGACGCGGTCCGCAACCGTGGCCGCATCCTGGCGGCAGCCCGGGAGCAGATCAGCGCCACGGGACCGGACGCAGGGATGGACGAGATCGCACGGTCGGCCGGCGTGGCCGTCGGCACCCTCTACCGGCACTTCCCGAACAAGACCGACCTCGTGGGAGCGGTGATCGCCGAGTACGTCGCCGAGGTGGCCGACGACGCCGAGGCTGCGCTGGGACGTGCGCGTCAGGGTGCGCGCGCGGTCGACGAGGTCGTGGGGTTCCTCGATCGCGTCGCGGAGTCGACCGCGCACCACCACGCGGTGAAGGTCGCAGCCAAGGCGCTCGGCGTGGAAGGTCACGGAGACCAGCCGGACGAGGCGCGCGCGGCCGCGGCGATCGGAGAACTCATCCACCTGGCGCAGCTCGCGGGCGACGTCCGGTCGACCGTGACGGTCGCCGACATCTATCTCCTCATGGCGACGGCGCCGATGGATCAACCCGCACCTGTCCGGCAGCGGTGGCTCGAGCTGATCCTGCCCGGAATCACGACGCGGGATTGATCAGGGCGTCCGACCCGGACAGCCCCGCACCGGCCACCCGGTACCTCTGCCGTACGCGTGCAGCACCCGTCTCGTCGCTGAGCCCACCGATCGCGGAAGCCACGCCCTCGTTGCGGCCTGCGCTCGTCAGGCAGGACGCGTCGTGCGCGGTCGAGCGCACCGCACGATGCGTCGCCGCCCAGAATGCTCGTCGAAGCCCCTTGCCCGGCCATGATCACGCGCAGCGAGACGGTGTGAGCCAGGTTGCTGAGCGGCGCGTCGGCGGCAGGTCGAGCACAGGCCACGGGACGTCAGAAACGGTCAGTTCTGACACGGCAGCTCGAGTTGTGGAGACTCGGCATCGACCCGACGGGGCCCTCGCCGTGGCACGCCTCAGCGTCAACACGTGTGATCAGAGCGCCGCCCCGACGAGGGTCGTGGCGAGTCCGATCGCGGCGCAAGCGCCGAGGGTGCGTAGGACGGACCAGCGCGCGACGAAGAGCATGCAGGCCGCGGTCACGGCGATGGCGACGGCGAGTGGCTGAACGGTGGTGAGGTCCGGGACCTCGAGCTGGAACGGGCCGGTCGTCCAGGTGGTCGAGGCTCCGAAGAGGGTATGGGTGGCGAAGTAGAGGGCGAGGTTGGCGATCACGCCGACGACGGCAGCGGTGACGGCCGCGAGCGCTGCGCTGAGCGTGTGGTTGCCCCGCAGCTTCTCGACGTAAGGGGCGCCGAGAAAGATGAACAGGAACGAGGGCACGAAGGTGACCCAGGTGGTGAGCAGGGCGCCGAGGGTGGCTGCGACCCAGGGGTCGAGGTCGCCGGGGTTGCGGTAGGCGCCGAGGAAGGCGACGAACTGGACGACCATGATGAGAGGGCCGGGGGTGGTCTCGGCGAGGGCGAGGCCCTTGGTCATCTCGGTGGGGGTGACCCAGGCATAGGTCTCGACGGCACGTTGGGCGACGTAGGCCAGGACGGCGTACGCGCCGCCGAAGGTGACCAGCGCGGTGCCGGAGAAGAACACACCCTGCTGGGTCACGGTGCTGCCCACGCCGGTGGTGAGGGCGACCACGACCACGGGGACGGTCCAGGCGAGCAGCCCGAGGGCCAGGACACGCAGGGCGCGTCGTCCGGAGGGCTGCTCGGAGTGCAGGGTGTCGTCGGGGATGAGGGGCGCGGGGCCGTCATCGACGGTGGCGGGACGTCGCACGGTGATGAGGCCGGGTGCGTACCGGTGCACGAGCCAGCCGAGGACCCCGGCGCCGAGAACGACGAGCGGGAACGGGACGGCGAAGAGGGTCAGTGCGACGAATGCCGCGACGGCGAGCGCGATCAGGGCGGGGCTGGTCAGTGCCCGCTTCCCGACGCGGGTCACGGCCTGCACGACGATGGCCAGCAATGCGGGAGCCAACCCGGCGAAGACCCCGGTGACCAGCGGGGTGTCGCCGAACGCGACGTAGATCGCGGACAGGGCGAGCAGGCAGAGCATGCCGGGCAGGACGAAGAAGATCCCGGCGACCAGGCCGCCACGCAGCCCGTTGAGGAGCCAGCCGGTGTAGACGGCGAGCTGCTGGGCCTCGGGGCCGGGCAGGAGCATGCAGTAGTTCAGGGCGTGCAGGAAGCGGCCCTGGCCGATCCACCGCTTGTCGTCGACGAGGGTGCGTTGCATGACGGCGATCTGACCAGCCGGGCCGCCGAACGTCTGCCACGAGATCGCGAACCATGCCCGCACCGCGGTGCGGAACGGGACCAGGTCGCGCTGCTCGGCGACGGAGCCCGAGGGGCCGGGCAGGTCAAGGGGGTGCTCGTCCATGGCGATCCTCGGTGGTGGCGCTCAGGCCGGTTCGTGGCCGAGCAGGTAGGAGCGGCGGAAGTACTCGTACAGGCCGTCGAAGACCGGCCCGGACACGGCGAGGGTCGCCTCGTCGTCCCCGGTCATGGACAGGCCGCGCAGGACGACGTCCAGCCCGGGGGCCTCGGGGGCGTCGAAGCGGTCGTCGTCGAGGTCGGCCTCGTGCACGATCTGCCCGATGCGGGCCAGGACCGGGTCGGTGAGGCCATACCGCTCGAGGATGGTCTCGAAGCTGCAGTGCGGGCCGCGGTGGCCGAGCTCCACGCCACGCATGTCGAACGCGGTGGCGTCGGCCGGGACGTCGCCTGGGTCGGTGACGAACACGAACTGCGCCTGCGGGTCGAGGAAGCGGCGGATCAGCCACGCGCACGCAGCCCGGTCGATGTGCACCCCGGCACGGGTCGCCCACCTCATCGCGACCTCCCGGCGGGGGCGTCGTCGTAGGTGGCAACCTGGACCTCCAGGTCACGCAGCGCCGAACGCGCGGCGTCCCGCTCGGACGTGGGGAAGAAGTCGCGGCGCGCCACCTGCCGGCTGGCGCGCCGCAGCCGCGTCAAGGCGCTGCGCTGCTCGGTCGGCGCGGCGTCGAGAGCGATCCGGGCGGCATCGGACACCTCGACCCACTCGGCCGCACGGTCCGCGGCCATCGCCGAGGCAAGCTCGCGCTCGTGCGACGACGTCGAGGGACGGGCCAGCCACACGCTCGCGGAGCCGCCGCGTTCGACGACCTCCTCGCACGCCCACTCCAGCTGCTCACGGGTGCGAGCGTCCGCGGGCAACGCGACCAGACCGTCCGAGACCTGCGCCGCCCCGAGCCGCTTCAACCGGCGCCACAACGCCACCCGCGGCGCGGACGGCTCTCGCGGCAGCCGGTAGCTCAGCAGCACCCATTCCCCACTCACGCGATAGATGTAACCGTGGTTACATCCGACCGTCAAGGGTGGACGGCCGGCTCGCTCGGGCGACAATCATCGCGACCGCCGCCCGGTGTGGTCTCCGACGTCTCCAGAACCCACGCCCGGAGCCGGCCAGCTCCTCCGGCATCGCGACCGTCCGGTAGCTCGCCTCGGTCTTCACCCGTCCGAGGACGGCGTCGCTGCCCTTGCCGAGCCGAAGACCCGCGAGTGCCGCACACCGTCCGGGCCGATGTACCGCGCGCGCCAGCTGATGACCTTGTGGGTGGTCTTGCTTCGACGAGCCTCGAGCTCGCCGAAGGAACGCTTACCGGCCGCCGTTGCCGCCCCCTCCCGCGAGGAAGGTGGGGCACTCCGCCGTTCCCCCGCGGGGGTGCGGCGGGGGGAATGAACGGCCGTTCGGGACCTCTGGTGTCCATCCGCGTCCACGGACGGCGGGAGCAGAGCTGCAGGTCAGCGCAAGAAATGCGGGGGTGGTGGGCCCGGAGGGACTCGAACCCCCGACATCCACGGTGTAAGCGTGGCGCTCTGACCAGCTGAGCTACAGGCCCTGGACAGCGCAGCAAAGAATACCCGGCGACGGAGCGCCCGCCGGACAGCCGCGCGGCCCTCGTCTGGGTCAGATCTCGGCGAGCGCCTCGCGGTAGGCCTGGAGGTCGCGCCGCTGGCCGCGCGGGTTGACGACCGACCACCGCACGATCCCGTCGGCGTCGACGAGGAACGTGCCGCGCAGCGCGTGGCCGCTGGTGGGGTCGAACACCCCGTAGGCGTCGGCGACGGCGCCGTGGGGCCAGAAGTCGCTGAGCAGGTCGAAGCCGAAACCCTCCTGCTCGTGCCAGGCCTTGAGCGTGAAGACCGGGTCGGTGGAGACGCCCAGCACCCGCACCCCGGCCGCCTCGAAGTCCTCGATGTTGTCGCGCAGCTCGCACAGCTCACCGGTGCAGATGCCCGAGAACGCGAACGGGAAGAACACGAGCAGCACCGGCTCGCCGCGCAGGTCGGCGAGGTGCACGGGCGTGCCGTGGGTGTCCGGCAGCGTGAAGTCGGGAGCGGGGTCGCCCGCGCGCCGGCGCACCTCGGGGGCCGAGGCCGTCACCGGCCGGTCACCGCGTCAGCGCCCACGACCGCGGTTGGCCAGCTTGGTGGCCGACCAGTCGGGCGCGACCGCGAAGGTGCTCGTCGCGTGCAGGCCGGCGGTGGTCGCGGCCTCCTGGATTTCGTCGTGGCCGACGTGGCCGTCGCGCCCCGGCTTCGGCGTCAGCAGCCAGATGAGGCCGCCGTCGTCGAGCACCGTCAGGACGTCGACGAGCATGTCCGTGAGGTCGCCGTCCTCGTCGCGCCACCACGCGATGACGCCGTCGGTGACGTCGTCGTAGTCCTCGTCGACGAGCTCGCTCCCGACCGCGGCCTCGACCTCGGCCCGCAGCGCGTCGTCGACGTCGTCTCCCCACCCGAACTCCTGCACGACCTGACCGGGCGTGAACCCGAATCGAGCTGCCGGGGATTCCGCCTGCTTACCCACTTTGGACCTTCGTTCCTCTCCGTCTGACCATCACCGACACGTACGGACGCGCGCGCGGGGCGCACGTCTGTCGTGTGCGCCAACGTAGTCCACCGGAAGCACGTCCGCCCGGCAACCCCCACACGCCCGTGGTTTGCTCGGAGCGGGGCTGCACAGTGACCTCGGCAACATCGGCGACCTGCGGCATGACGTAGATCACGGATCCTTGACCGCCCGATGGTGTTCCCCCGGGCCGTCTGGGGACACAATGAGTGATGACCACCCGTTCGTGGTCCGCACCGTCGCGACCACGCGCCATGGTGCCTTCACGACGGGATGCCTGACACGGACCGGGGCGGCGACCATGTGCCGCACACCGTCCGAAGATGAGAGAGGTTGCTGGTGGCTTCGTACGACGAGACCGGACCGTTGATCAACGGCCTGCTCAGCGCCGTCCCGGACATCGACCCCGCCGAGACCGGCGAGTGGGTCGAGTCGTTCGACGGCCTGATCGACGACAAGGGCGGCCCGCGGGCGCGCTACGTCATGCTCAACCTGCTGCGCCGCGCGCGGGAGCGCAACGTGCACATCCCCGCGACGCTCGCGACGCCCTACGTCAACACGATCGCCGTGCACGACGAGCCGTACTTCCCCGGCGACGAGGCGATGGAGCGGCGCTACCGCTCGTGGATCCGCTGGAACGCGGCCGTCATGGTGACGCGCGCGCAGCGCCCCGAGATCTCCGTGGGCGGCCACATCTCCTCCTACGCGTCCGTCGCGACGCTGTACGAGGTGGGCCTGAACCACTTCTTCCGCGGCAAGGACCACCCGGGCGGCGGCGACCAGGTGTACTTCCAGGGGCACTCCTCCCCCGGCCAGTACGCCCGCAGCTTCCTCGAGGGCCGCATGTCGGCCGAGACGCTCGACGGGTTCCGCCAGGAGAAGTCGCACGCCGGCGGCGGCCTGCCCTCGTACCCGCACCCGCGCATGCTGCCGGACTTCTGGGAGTTCCCGACGGTCTCGATGGGCCTCGGCCCGGCGTCGGCGATCTACCAGGCGTGGACGAACAAGTACCTGCACAACCGCGGCATCAAGGACACCAGCCAGCAGGACGTCTGGGCGTTCCTCGGCGACGGCGAGATGGACGAGCCGGAGTCGCGCGGCATGCTGCAGCAGGCGGCGCACCAGCAGCTCGACAACCTGACGTTCGTCGTGAACTGCAACCTGCAGCGCCTCGACGGCCCGGTGCGCGGAAACGGCAAGATCATCCAGGAGCTGGAGGCCCAGTTCAAGGGCGCCGGCTGGAACGTCATCAAGGTCGTCTGGGGCCGCGAGTGGGACGCCCTGCTCAACGCGGACAAGGACCGCGCCCTGGTCAACCTCATGAACGCCACGCCCGACGGCGACTACCAGACGTACCGCGCGGAGTCCGGCGCGTTCATCCGCGAGCACTTCTTCGGCCGCGACCCGCGGACGAAGGCCCTCGTCGAGAACATGACCGACGACGACATCTGGAACATGAAGCGCGGCGGTCACGACTACCGCAAGATCTACGCGGCGTACTCCGCGGCCCGGGCCCACACGGGCCAGCCGACGGTGATCCTCGCGCAGACGGTCAAGGGCTACGCCCTCGGTTCGAGCTTCGCGGGCCGCAACGCCACGCACCAGATGAAGAAGGTCAAGAACTCCGACCTCAAGGCGCTGCGCGACAACCTGCACATCCCGCTGACGGACGAGCAGCTCGACGCCGACCCGTACCTGCCCCCGTACTACCACCCGGGGATGGACGACGAGGGCATCCAGTACATGCTGGAGCGCCGCCGGCACCTGGGCGGCTTCCTGCCCGAGCGCCGCTCGACGCCGAAGCCGCTGACGCTCCCGGAGCCGAAGGCCTACGAGATCCTCAAGAAGGGCTCGGGCACGCAGCACGTCGCCAGCACGATGGCCTTCGTGCGCCTGCTCAAGGACCTCATCAAGGACAAGGAGTTCGGCAAGCGCGTCGTGCCGATCATCCCGGACGAGGCCCGCACCTTCGGTCTGGACGCGATCTTCCCCAGCGCCAAGATCTTCAACACGCAGGGGCAGAACTACCTCGCCGTGGACCGCGAGCTCATGCTGAGCTACAAGGAGTCCGAGTCCGGCCAGATCATGCACACCGGCATCAACGAGGCCGGCTCCGCCGCTGCCTTCCAGTCCGTCGGCACGTCGTATGCGACGCACGGCGAGGCCATGGTGCCGGTCTACATCTTCTACTCGATGTTCGGGTTCCAGCGCACGGGCGACCAGTTCTGGGCGGCCGGCGACCAGCTCGCCCGCGGCTTCATCATCGGCGCCACCGCCGGTCGCACCACCCTGACCGGTGAGGGCCTGCAGCACGCCGACGGCCACTCGCCGCTCATCGCCGGCACCAACACGGCGATGGTCCAGTACGACCCGGCGTACGGCTACGAGATCCGCCACATCATGCGCGACGGCATCGAGCGCATGTACGGCGACGGGTCCGACGGCCGCGACCAGAACGTCATGTACTACCTCACGGTGTACAACGAGCCGATGATCCAGCCGGCGGAGCCGGAGGACGTGGACGTCGACGGCATCCTCCGCGGCATCCACCGGATCGCGACGTCCGACGTCGAGGGCCCCAAGGCCCAGCTCCTCGCCTCCGGCGTGGGCGTGCCGTGGGCGCTCGAGGCGCAGCAGCTCCTCGCCGAGGACTGGGGCGTGTCGGCCGACGTGTGGTCGGTGACCAGCTGGAACGAGCTGCGTCGTGACGCGCTCGCCGCGGAGAAGGACGCCCTCGTGGACCCGGCCGCGGAGCCGCGCACCCCGTACGTCACGCAGAAGCTGTCGGGCTCCCAGGGTCCGTTCGTCGCCACCAGCGACTACGACCACCTGGTGCCGGACCAGATCCGCGCCTGGGTGCCGGGTGACTACGCGGTGCTCGGTGCGGACGGCTTCGGCTTCTCCGACACCCGCGCGGCCGCGCGGCGCTACTTCCTCATCGACGGCCCGTCGATGGTCGTGAAGACGCTGCAGCAGCTCGCCCGTCGCGGCGAGGTCCCGGCCGACGTCGTGGCCAAGGCGGTGGAGAAGTACCGCCTGCTCGACGTCAACGCCGGCACGTCCGGCGTCGCCGGCGGCGACAGCTGACGTAGCGCCGCACAGCACGAAGGCCCCGAGCCGCAC
>NZ_JBHTVC010000021.1:34224-75739 GCF_042793275.1 Isoptericola sp. NPDC056578 | reverse complement strand
GTGCACTACCTCGCGAGAACTCGAACTACCTCGGCAGTTCTCGTGCTACCTCGCGACCGGAGCGGTCAGCCGCCGCTGACGCTGAGCTCGGCCTCGCGCAGCTTCGCCTCGAACTCCGCGTCGAGGTCGCGGGAGTCGAGCCAGCCGTACGGCAGGTGCGGCTGCTTCGGTGAGCCGGCGCGGCCGCGCGGACCCTCGGCGTCCTCGCCCGGGTAGCCCTGCTCCAGGTCGAGGGCGTCGAGCCGCTCGCGCAGCTCCGCCAGCGTGGAGACCATCGCGAGCTCGTGCCGCGCCTCTCCCCCGACGACGTAGCCCTTGAGGTACCAGGCCATGTGCTTGCGCAGGTCGCGCATGCCCTTGCCCTCGTCGCCGTCGAAGTAGGCGATCATCAGCTCGCCGTGGCGGAAGATCGCGTCGGCGACCTCGCGCAGGCCGGGTCGCACGCGCGTCGTCGTGCCGTGGAACGCGGCAGCGAGGTCGGCGAAGAGCCACGGGCGGCCCTGGCACCCGCGCCCGACGACGACGCCGTCCGCCCCCGTCTCGCGCACCATCCGCAGCGCGTCCTCGGCGGACCAGATGTCGCCGTTGCCGAGCACGGGGACGCTGCGCACCTCCTCCTTGAGCCGCGCGATCGCGGTCCAGTCGGCGGTGCCCGAGTAGTACTCGGCGGCGGTGCGCGCGTGCAGCGCCACCGCGGCGACGCCGAGCGACTCGGCGATGCGGCCGGCCTCGAGGTAGGTGAGGTGGTCGTCGTCGATGCCCTTGCGCATCTTCACGGTGACGGGGACGCCGTGCGGCTCGGCCGCCTCGACGGCCGCCCGCACGATGTCGGTGAAGAGCTGCCGCTTCCACGGGAGCGCGGAGCCGCCGCCCTTGCGCGTCACCTTGGGCACGGGGCAGCCGAAGTTGAGGTCGACGTGGTCGGCCCGGTCCTCGCCCGCGATGATCTTCACCGCGGCACCGACCGTGGCGGGGTCCACGCCGTACACCTGGGCGGAGCGGGGCGTCTCGTCGTCGCCGAACGTGACGATCCGCAGCGACTCGACGTTCCGCTCCACCAGCGCGCGGCTGGTCACCATCTCCGCCACGTACAGCCCGGGGTCGTAGCCCTGCGACGCGCCGGCCTCCCGGCACAGCGTGCGGAAGGCCCGGTTGGTGACGCCGGCCATCGGCGCCAGCACCACCGGGGTGTCCACGGTGATCGGCCCGATCTGCAGCGGCGGCAGGACGCGCTCGGCGGCGGGCACAGCCGCGCCGAGCTCTCCGGACGCAGGCGTGCTGACGGGATCGAGGGTGGAAGTCACGTTCCCATTGTCGCAAACCCCGCCGTGCCGGCGCGGTCAGGTTCGTCACGCCGCCCGTCCCGGTCGCGGCGGCGGCTCAGAGCCAGCCGTTGTCCTGCGCGATCCGCACGGCCTCGGCACGCGTCCGGGCGCCCGTCTTGCCGATGGCCGCCGACAGGTAGTTGCGCACGGTGCCCTCGGAGAGGAACGCCTCCGCCGCCGCCTGCGCGACCGTGCCGCCGTCGGCCGCGAGCGCCAGCACGTGCCGCTCGCGCTCGGTGAGGGGGCTCGCCCCGACGGCCAGGGACGCGACGGCGAGGTCCGGGTCGACCGCGCGCAGCCCGGCGTGGACGCGGCGGACGGCGTCGGCGAGCTGCTCGGCGGGCGTGTCCTTGACGACGAACCCGCTCGCCCCGGCGTCGAGCGCGCGGCGGAGGTAGCCGGGACGGCCGAACGTGGTCACGACGAGCGAGCGGCACGACGGCAGCTCGCGGCGCAGCACGGCGGCGGCCGCGATGCCGTCGAGGCCGGGCATCTCGACGTCGAGCAGGGCGACGTCGACGGCGTGCTCACGGGCCGCGTCGAGCACCTCGTCGCCGCGCCCCACCTGGGCCACGACCTCGAGGTCGGGCTCGAGGTCGAGGAGGGCGGCGAGCGCGCCGCGGACGAGGGCCTGGTCGTCGGCGAGCAGCAGTCGGATCACGGGTCGATCCTGGCACCCGCCGGGGCGCCGTCGCGTACCGTCACGGCGAGATGGAAGCCGCCGAGCGTGCCCGGGCCCGTCTCCAGCACCGCGCCGGCCTGCCGGGCGCGCGCGGTCAGTCCGGTCAGCCCGTGCCCGCCGCCCCCGTCCCGTGTCCCCTCCCGTGTCCCCTCCCGTGTCCCCTCCCGTGTCGCCGGCCGGCCGCGGCCGTCGTCCTCCACCACGAGCGAGTCGGCGGTGACGGTCACGACCACGCGCGACGCGCCTGCGTGCCGCAGCACGTTGGTGGTGCCCTCGCGCAGCACCCACGCGAACAGCTCACGCCGGTCGGCGGGGACGACGTCGACGGCGCCGGGGAGGTCCGCCGCGACGCCGGCCGCGTCGAGCGCGGACCGGGTGGCGGCCAGCTCGCCGGCGAGGGTCACGCGTCGTGACCCGGCGACCATGCCGCGCACGTCGGCGAGCGCGCCGCGCGCCAGGTCCTGGATGTCCGCGACCTCGTGCGCGGCACGGGCCTCGGGCGCGGCGTCGGGCCGGTCGGGCGCGCCGGCACGCAGCAGCTTCGCGGCGAGCTCCGCCTTGACGGAGATGACGGTGAGCGAGTGGCCGAGCACGTCGTGCATGTCGCGGGCGATCCGCTCCCGCTCGCGGGCGACGGCGAGGTCGGCGAGCTCCTGCCGTGCGGCGATCAGGCGCCGGTTGCGGTCGATCACCTGCATGAACCCGTAGACAGCGGCGCTGGCCAGGACGACCGCCAGCGCGTTGCCGTCCTCCGTCGCCCAGCCCGGCAGCGCGCGGGGCAGCACGAGCATCACGACGATGCTCGTCACGACGACCCACAGCGCGGCACGGCCGCCGAGGGAGTAGATCGCCGTGACGCACACGAAGACGAGACCCACCAGGCCGTGCTCCTGCGCGGCGAGGCACGACAGGGCGACGCACCCGGCCTGGACCACGATCAGCACGACGGCGGCCCGGCGCGGCACGCGACCCCGGCGCTGCAGGGTCAGCACCGTACCGGCGAAGATGGCGCCCACGCCGAGCACGCCGAGCACGCCGACGACACGCAGCGCGACGGTCTCGGCGTCGAGCGACGCCCTGAACGGCTCCGCGAGAAAGACGACCCAGACGACCGAGACGAGCAGCCCGACGCGCCGCCGCGCCCAGGGCGGCCCGCCGGGAGCGCCGCCCTGGGCGGGGTCGAACGCGGCGCCGCCCGCGGGCTCGGCGGACGGCGCGGCGGGGGACGTCGAGGTCACGCCCCCCACCGTGCCACGCCCGCGCAGGATGCGGGCCGGAGGGTCGGCACAGCCGCTCACACCCGCGCCGTGTCCTTGCGGAACCGCCAGGCGGCGCCCGCCGCGAAGACGGCGGCCCAGGCCAGCACGTTCACGACCGCGGCGACGCCGAGGTCGCCGCCGAGCGGGGCGTGCACGAGCTCGGCCAGGCCGTACGTCGGGAAGAGCTGCGCCACCGTGGCCCACCAGCCGTCGCCGAGCGGCATGAACAGCCCGCCGGCGAAGGACAGCAGCGCCAGCACGGGCCCGAGGATCTGCATGACGTTCTCCGCCGGCAGCAGGTAGCCCATGAACAGGCCGAACGCGGCGAAGACGAGGGAGCCCACCCAGGCCAGCAGGGCGCACAGCACCCAGGCCCCCGCCGACATCCGGGCCCCGGCGACCGCCGCCACCGCGAGGGTGACCACGACGGAGCCCGCGCCGAGGACCATGGCTCCGGCGAGCTTCACCCCCACGTAGACGGCGGGGCGCAACGGCGTGAGGCGCAGCTGCCGCGTCCACCCCTGGGCACGCTCCACGGACACGCCGGCGCCGCCGGCGGTGGCGGTGACCATCGCCCCGTACAGCGCCATCGAGACGGCGATCCACCCGGCGACGTTCCCGTGGCCCGTGCTCTGGCTCACGTCGTCGCCCTGCAGGCCGAAGATGAGGAAGAGGGCCGGCGGCATCACCATCGAGAAGATCAGGGTGCGCCGGTTGCGCAGCGCGCGGCGCAGCTCGACGGCGAGGTAGGCGCGCGCGGCCGTGAGGGGCCGGACGGCGGGCCGGGCCGTGCGGGCGGCCGGGGCCGGCGTCGTCGTGCCGGGGGTGAAGGTCGTGGCGCTCATCGGGTGGCTCCGTCCGTGCTCGGCGCGGCGCCGGGGGCCGCGGTGGTGGTGAGGGCGACGAACGCGTCCTCGAGGTTCTCGGAGGCGACCTCGAGGTCGCGCGCCGCGGTCTGCGTGAGCAGGAAGCGGGCGACGACGTCGGAGTCGGGGGTGCGCACGACGAGCCGCGTCCCGCGGTGGTCGATGGCGTCGACGACGGGCAGGTCGCGCAGCCGGGCGGCGACGGCGGCACGCTCGCCGTCGTCGTCGATGCGGGCGCTCACCGTGCGGCCGGACGCGAGGCTCCTCACCTCGGCGGTCGAACCGTCGGCGACGACCCGTCCGCGGCTGACCAGCACGACGCGGTCGGCGTACGTGTCGGCCTCCTCCAGGTAGTGCGTGGCGAAGACGACGGTGCGCCCGGCGGCGGCGTCGGCGCGGATCGCTGCCCAGAACTCGCGGCGGCCCTCGACGTCCATGCCGGTGGTGGGCTCGTCGAGGAGGAGCAGGTCCGGCTCGCTGACCAGCGCCATCGCGAAGCGCAGGCGCTGCTGCTGCCCCCCGGAGCACGTGCCCACCAGGCGGTCGGCGAGGTCGGCGATGCCGGCCCGCTCCAGGTAGGGCGCCGGGGAGCCGGTGCGGCCGAAGAGCGCCGCGGTGAGCGCGACCGTCTCGGCCACCGTGATGTCGCGCAGCAGGCCGCCCGTCTGCATGACGGCGGCCACGCGGCCGGCGGCGATCGCGTCCGCGGGGTCGGCGCCGAACACCTGCACGGTGCCGGCGCTGGGGGCGCTCAGGCCGAGCACCATGTCGATCGTGCTGGTCTTGCCGGCGCCGTTGGGGCCGAGGAAGGCCACCACCTCGCCGGGGGCGACCTCCAGGTCGATGCCGTCGACCGCGCGGACGGGTCCGGACGGCGACGCGAACTCCTTGCGCAGCCCGCGCAGGCTCAGCGCCGGCGGTGCGGACGATGTGGTGGTGCTCGTCGAGGTCATGCCTCGATCGTCGTCGCCCTGCGCGCTGACCTGCAGGGTCGCCTGTCACGACGTGGCCATGACAACTGTCATGGCCACGCCGCGACGGGAGCCGTCAGCCGAAGTTCACGCCCTGCGCGAGGGGCAGCTCGGTCGAGTAGTTCACGGTGTTGGTGACGCGGCGCATGTACTGCTTCCACGAGTCGGAGCCGGACTCGCGGCCGCCGCCGGTGGACTTCTCGCCGCCGAACGCGCCGCCGATCTCCGCCCCGGACGTGCCGATGTTGACGTTGACGATGCCGCAGTCGGAGCCCACCTCCGACAGGAACGTCTCGGCCTCCCGCACGTCGAGCGTGAAGATGGCGCTGCTCAGCCCCTGCGGGACGTCGTTGTGCAGCGCGATGGCCTCGTCGAGCGTGTCGTAGGTGAGCACGTAGAGGATCGGCGCGAACGTCTCCCGGCGCACGACGTCCGTCTGCCCCGGCATCCGCACCAGCGCGGGCGAGACGTAGGCCGCGCCGGGCGCGCCGTCCACGTCCACCGCCTCGCCCCCCACGACGACCGTGCCGCCGTCGGCGCGCGCCTCGTCGAGCGCGGCGAGCATCCGCTCGCGCGCCCCGGCGTCGGTGAGAGGCCCGACGAGCGTGCCGTCGGCGCGCGGGTCGCCGACCGGGAGCCCGGCGTAGACGGTCTCGAGGCGCCCGACGAGATCGTCCACCACGGACGAGTGCACGACGAGGCGGCGCAGGCTGGTGCACCGCTGGCCCGCCGTGCCCGCGGCGGCGAAGACGATGCCGCGCACGGCGAGGTCGAGGTCGGCGGACGGCGCGACGACGGCCGCGTTGTTGCCGCCGAGCTCCAGCAGGTACCGGCCGCCGCGGCCGGCGACGACGGGCGCCACCTGCTGGCCCATGCGCTCCGAGCCGGTGGCCGACAGCAGCGCGACCCGGCGGTCCGCGACGAGCGCCTCCCCCGCCTCGCGGGCGCCGAGCACGACCTGGCTCACGGCCTCGGGGAACCCCGCCTCCGCGAGCGCCCGCCGCAGCAGCGCGTTCGACGCGAGCGCGCTCAGGGGCGTCTTCTCGCTCGGCTTCCACACGACCGTGTCGCCGCAGACCAGCGCGACGGCGGTGTTCCAGGACCACACCGCCACGGGGAAGTTGAACGCGCTCACCACGCCGACGACGCCGAGGGGGTGCCACTGCTCCATGAGCCGGTGCCCGGGGCGCTCCGACGGCATCGTGCGGCCGCCGAGCGACCGCGACAGGCCGACCGCGTAGTCGCAGACGTCGATCATCTCCTGCACCTCGCCGAGCGCCTCGGAGGTGATCTTGCCCGCCTCGATGGTCACCAGCTCGGCCAGGTCGGCCTTGTGCTCGGTGAGCAGCTCGCCGAGGCGGCGCACGACGCCGCCGCGCACCGGCCCGGGCACCGAGCGCCAGGTGCGGAAGGCCTCCGTCGCGGCGGTGACGGCGGCGTCGACGTCGGCCGCGCCCGCCTCGGGGAGCGTGAGCAGGGCCTGGCCCGCCAGCGGCGAGACGACGGCCAACCCGCCCTCCGCGGGGGCGGCGGGGACGTCGGCCCCGATCCGGGCCAGGGCCGCCAGCGCGGCGTCGCGCAGCTCGGCGCCCAGGGTGCCCGTGGCGGGGGTGGTGGTGTCGATGGTGGTCATGCGTCGGCTCCCGTGCTCGTGGTGGTGGGGACGGCGGGCGTCGCGGCCAGGGTCTCCGGCGCGACGCCGAGGCGCTGCGCGGCGGAGGTGAGCGAGGCCGCCACCTGCGCCGCGTAGAGGTCGAAGGGGTCGAACAGCTCGCGCCCGACGGCGCCGGCCATCCAGTCGGCGTCGCGCTCCTCGCCCGCCTGGCTGGCGTCCTTGGAGCCCTCCTCCGTGAGGTTCGACTGGAAGATGCCGGCGGCGGAGCGGGGCAGGAAGTCCTCGTAGACGATCGGCTCGCGACGCACCCCGGCGGGCCCGGCGCCGTCGTCGGACACCTCGTAGGTGAACCAGCCGAGGCCCTGCTCGACCAGCCCGGCCTCGCTGTCGGGGAAGGTGCGGCGCCACACCTCGGGCGTCGCGCCCTCGACGACGGCGGCGTCGTACCGCGCGCGCCCCTCGCGGGTCAGCGCGATCCCGCGCGCCTCGACCTCGCCGAACCGCACGCGCAGGGAGTCCTGCACGACCTCGCCGTCCGGCGTGCGGAACGTGCGCGGCTCCGCGAGCGCGCGGAACGACGTCTGCCGCAGCAGCACGTCCGGCCCCTCCCACAGCGGCGGGCCCTGGATGGCGTCGATCATCGTGATGCCGCGCGCCTCCATGCGGGCGTACAGGTCGTCGATGTCGAGCACGCGCGGGGTGAGGTGGTTGATGTGCGTGGACGGCACGCCGCCGATGTCGGCCGCCACCGCCGAGACGGCCTCCAGCTCCCGGTACCAGGCCTGGTCGACGGGCTCGCGCCCCAGCTCGAACGCGGCGGTCGCGCGGCGCAGGAACTCCGCGGCGTCGCCGGCGCCCAGGCCGCCGTCCGCCTCCGCGCGGTCCGCGAGCGCCAGCAGCTCGGGCCCGAACAGCGTCCGCCTCGTCAGGAACGTCTCGAGGCGCTCCTGCAGGTCGGCGCTGAAGAACCGCCGGTCGGACGGCACGAGCATGGACGTGAAGACGCGGAACGGGTTGCGCGCCAGCTCGGCGCGGTCGGTCGGTCGGAAGGCCGTCGAGATGACGGGCACGGAGGACGACGACGCGTCGCGCAGGTCGTAGAAGCCCACGGGGTGCATCCCCATCGCGCCGAAGATCCGCGCGACCTGCTGCAGCTCCGCGGGCGTGCCCACGCGGATCGCCCCGTGGCGCTCGGCCGTGACCCGGTCGATGGAGCCCAGCCGCTCCGCGTCGGCGCCACGGGCGCGCACGACGTCGGCGTTGACGTCGTGGGACACCTCGAGCAGCGTCGTGTAGGCGGGCACCTCCCGCCCGTACATGTCGGACAGCGAGCGCGCGAACGCGGCCCGGAGCTGCCACGGTGCGAAGAAGTCGGTCGTCACGGTGCGTGCGTCCTCTCTCAGATGATGTTCGCCTCGGTGCGCGACCGTCGCGCCCCGAACCGCCCGGCGTCGAACGCGGACACGTCGACACCGCGTGCCGCGGGCGTCCCCGCCCGCCCGAGGTACAGGTCGGCCACGGCCTCCCCCACGGCGGGCGCCTGCAGGAAGCCGTGCCCGGAGAACCCGCAGGCGTACAGCACGCGCGCCCCGCCGGGGCCGGCCGGCGCCTCGCCGATCAGCGCGTCGTGGTCCGGCGTGAGCTCGTAGAGCCCGGCCCAGCCCCCCGTCAGCGGGGCATCGGCGAGCGCCGGGGTGGCCCGCGCGACCAGCTCGCGCAGCCACGGCTCCCACCCCGGGTCGTAGGCGGTGTCGAAGCCGACCGGGGTGTCCGGCTCCGAGGCGCCCAGCAGCAGGGTGCCGCGGGCGTCCGCGTTGTGCAGGTAGAACGTGGTGCCGAAGTCGATGGTGAACGGCAGGGTCGGCGGCGCGGGGTCGAGCGGTCCCGTGAACACGATCTGGCGCCGCACCGGGTCCACGGGCAGGTCGACGTCGGCGATCGCGCCGACGTCGCGGGACCAGGCCCCGGCGCACACGACGACGGCGGGCGCGGTGACGGCCCCGCGCGGCGTCACCACGGTGAGCCGGCCGTCCGCCTCGGTGTCGACGGCGGTCACCGGCGCGCCCGTCACGACGCTCGCGCCGTGCCGGCGCGCGCCGTCCGCGTACCCCGCCACGACCGCCGCCGGGTGCGCCCAGCCGTCCCGGGGTGCATAGGCCGCGCCCGCGTAGGCCGTCGCGGACAGGTACGGGTTGAGGCGGCGGGCCTCGGCGACGGTGAGCAGGCGGCTGTCGACGCCGAGGTCGCGCTGCATCGCGACGGACCGTCCGAACAGGGCGACGTCGTCGTCGGTGGGCAGCGCGAAGAGGTAGCCGGTCTGGCGCAGCCCGACGTCGGCACCAGGGCGGGACCGGAAGTCCTCGAACAGCTCGAGGCTGCGGTGGCCGAGCGCGACGTTCGCCGGGTCGGAGAACTGCGCGCGCACGCCCCCGATCGGCTTGCCGGAGCTCCCGCGGCCGAGCTCGCCGGCCTCGAGCAGCACCACGGCCGCCCCCGCCTCCGCGAGGTGGAAGGCCACGGACGCCCCCATCACCCCGCCGCCGACGACGACCACGTCCGCCCGCGACGGCACCGCCTGGGACCGCTCCACCCGACCTCCTCGTCGACCTGCTCGTGCGCCCATCGTGGACCGGGACGAGCGTCCAGCACCATCGAAGGTTCGTCGCCGTAACCGTGCAGGGACTCTGCACGGTTGTAGCCTGGCGAGATGGACACCGGTGCGGCCGAACCGCCGGGACGCGACCTCCCCTGGTCGGGGCTGCGCGCCCTGCGCGCGCTCGCCGACCACCGCACGATGACCGCCGCCGCCGCGGCCCTGGGCTACACGACGGGCGCCGTCTCGCACCAGCTCGCGGCGCTCGCCCGGGCGGTGGGCACGGAGGTGGTCCGGCCGCACGGACGGGGGGTCGCGCTCACCGAGGCCGGTCTCGCGCTCGCGGAACGGGCCGAGCCGCTCCTCGCGGCCCAGCGCGACGCGCTCGACTCGGCCCGCGCGGCGAGCGGCGACGCGTCGGGCACGGTGCGCGTCGGCGCCTTCGCGACGGTCGCCGCCAGCCTGCTGCCCCAGCTCGTCGCGCGCCTGGCGGCGTCGCACCCGCGCATCACCCTGGTCGGGATCGAGCTCACGGTCGACGACGTGGCGGGCGCGGTCCGACGCGGCGACGTCGACCTCGGGCTCGGGCTCGACTATCCGGGCGCGCCCATCCCCCGGCTCCCCGGCACGGCCCTGCGCCCCCTGCGGACCGAGCGGTTCGAGCTGGTCTCCACGCCCACCTCGGACCTGCCCGCACGCCTCCACCTCGCCGACCTCGCCGAGATGCCCTGGATCCTGCCCCCGTTGCCGACGCACTACGGCGCGGCGGTGCGGGGCGCCTGCCGTGCCGCGGGCTTCGAGCCCCGCGCCGCGCACGAGGTGAACGACACCTCCACGACGCTCGCCCTGGTGGCGCAGGGGCTCGGCGTGACGCTGGCCACGCCGATCATGCTCACGCTGCGCCCTGCGCACGACCTGCGCACCACCACCCTGTTCGACCTCGTGGAGCGCGAGATCGTGCTGCTCGAGCCGTCGACGGCGCCCCGCCGTCCCGCGGTCGAGGAGGTGGCCCGCACCATCGAGGCCGTGGTGCACGGGACAGGGCGGTTCACGACCGGGTTGTGAGGGGCATCACGGGCGAAGCCGACAACGCGCGTGTATCGGGAATGCGTGCCAACATCGTCGCGATCGCGTCGCCGCACGGGTGGCGCGAAGAGACTGGAGGTCCCCATGCCCGCATGGCTCATCCTCGTTCTGGTCGGCGTCGTCCTCGTGATCCTCGGGGTCGCGACGAGCATCGGCCAGTTCCTGATCTGGCTCGGCGTCATCGTCCTGGTCGCGAGCCTCGTGCTCGGACTGGTCCGGCGAAGCCGCACCTGAGCGAGCAGCGTCAGGGGGACGCACGAAGGGGCTCGGGTCCGCTGCGGCGGATCCGAGCCCCTTCCGCCTTGAAGGCGGGCTCCGGTCAGAAGGCGGCGAGGTGCTCCGCGAGGTAGGCGGTGACCTTGGGGAGCGCCACGCGCTCCTGCGCCATGGTGTCGCGGTGGCGGATGGTCACGGCGTCGTCGTCCAGGGTGTCGAAGTCGACCGTGACGCAGAACGGCGTGCCGATCTCGTCCTGACGGCGGTAGCGCCGACCGATGGCGCCGGCGTCGTCGAAGTCGACGTTCCAGCTCCGACGCAGCTCCGCGGCGAGGTCGCGCGCCTTGGGCGACAGGGCCTCGTTGCGCGACAGCGGGAGGACGGCGGCCTTGACCGGCGCGAGGCGCGGGTCGAGGCGCAGCACCGTGCGCTTGTCGACGCCGCCCTTGGTGTTGGGCGCCTCGTCCTCGGCGTACGCCTCGACGAGGAACGCCATGAGCGAGCGGGTCAGGCCCGCCGCCGGCTCGATGACGTACGGCAGCCAGCGCTCGTTCGTCGTCTGGTCGAAGTACGACAGGTCCTTGCCGGAGTGCTCCGAGTGGGTCTTGAGGTCGAAGTCGGTGCGGTTCGCGATGCCCTCGAGCTCGCCCCACTCGCTGCCGGTGAAGCCGAAGCGGTACTCGATGTCCACCGTGCGGGTGGAGTAGTGCGAGAGCTTCTCGGCCGGGTGCTCGTACAGGCGCAGGTTCTCGGGGTCGATGCCGAGGTCCGTGTACCAGGACATCCGGGTGTCGATCCAGTACTGGTGCCACTCGGCGTCCGTGCCCGGCGCGACGAAGAACTCCATCTCCATCTGCTCGAACTCCCGCGTGCGGAAGATGAAGTTGCCCGGCGTGATCTCGTTGCGGAACGACTTGCCGATCTGCGCGATGCCGAACGGCGGCTTCTTGCGCGACGCGGCGGCCACGTTGGAGAAGTTCACGAAGATGCCCTGCGCCGTCTCGGGGCGCAGGTAGTGCACGCCGGACTCGTCCTCGACGGGGCCGAGGTACGTCTTGAGCATCATGTTGAAGTCGCGGGGCTCGGTCCACTGCCCGCGGGTGCCGCAGTTGGGGCAGGCGATCTCGGCGAGGCCGCCCTCGGGGGCGCGGCCCTTCTTCTCCTCGAACTCCTCGATCATGTGGTCCTCGCGGAACCGCTTGTGGCACGAGAGGCACTCGGTCAGCGGGTCGTTGAACGCGCCGAGGTGGCCGGACGCGTGCCACACGGGCGTGGGCAGGATGACGGCGGAGTCGAGACCCACGACGTCGTCGCGACGCGTCATCGCGCGCCACCACTGCTGCTTGATGTTCTCCTTCAGCTCCACGCCGAGGGGCCCGTAGTCCCACGCGGAGCGCGTACCGCCGTAGATCTCGCCGGACTGGAACACGAAACCTCGCCGCTTGGCGAGGGAGACGACGGCGTCGAGCTTGGCGGACGGGGACGGTGCTGCCACGGATCACTCCTGGATGTCGGGCCGCCACGTGGCTCGTGGGGCCGGTGCGGGGAACGCCGCCCGGTCGGCACGTCGGGGCCCGACGTCGACCGGCTGCGGTGCCCCCAGCCTACCGGGGCCCGTCCACCGGCCCGGGCGGGCCCGACCCGGCCCGTCACCCCTCGGCCTCGGCCACCGAGCGCGGCGGGGCGCCCGGTCCGGGGACGACCATCCCGGCCGGCATGAGCCACGCCGTGCATTCGGCCACGAACCGGCCCGCGAGCACCGCGGGGTCCTGGGCCCACAGCTCCTGGGCCTCCTCGAGACCGCACGTCATGACGGCGAATCCCCGGACCTGCTCGCCGGCCCCCTCCGCCGGGCCGGCCGCGAGCAGCAGGCCGCGCTCGTGCAGGTCGGCGACGGCCGCCAGGTGCGCGTCCTGGACCGCCACCGCGTCGTCCTCGGGCAGCGGCGCCCAGCCCTCGGGGCGCAGCAGCCGGACCAGCACCAGCTCGTCGAACCGCATCGGGTCCTCCTCGCGACCGGGGCTACGGGAGCACCGCGAGCTCGCGCCGCAGGAACGCCGCCAGGCGGTCGAGCGCCGGCACGGCGGCGGCGCACCAGCCCGGGAACGAGAAGACGCCGTGCGGGCTGTCGACGAGGTGCAGGTGCTCCACGCGCACGCCCGCCGCGCGCAGCGCCGCGCCGTAGCGCTCCCCGTCCTCGCGCAGGTAGTCATGGTCGGCGGTGAGCACGAACGCCGGGGGCAGCCCCGCGTGCTCGGCGAGCTGCGGCGACACGAGCGGGTCGCCCGGGTCGCCCGCCGAGCCCAGGTAGGCGGCGACCGCGTCCGGCGCGTCGGCGGTGCGCCCGAAGGGCCAGGCCGCCTGCGGGATCATCATCGGCGCCCCCGGGCGCAGGTCGAAGGCGCCCTGCGCCAGGGCCTGGGCGCGGAGGTGCGGGCCGCCGCGCTCGCGCGCCAGCAGCGTCACCACCGCGGCGAGGGTCGCCCCGGCGCTCTCCCCCACGACGGCGAGCCGGCCCCCGTCCCCGCCGAGCTCGGCGGCGTGCGCCGCCGCCCAGGCCGCGACGGCGTAGCAGTCCTCGCCCGGCGCCGGGACGGGGAACTCCGGGGCCAGGCGGTACCCGGGCGCGACGACGACGGCGCCGACGCGCGTCGCGAGGTGGCTGGACAGCCAGGCCGTCATGGACCGGTGCCCGAAGACGAACCCGCCGCCGTGCAGCACGACGAGCAGTGGGAGGCTTCCCTCGACCCCCGCGGGCCGGTAGGTCAGCGCGGGGATCCCGCCGGCCGGCCCCGGGACGACGAGCTCTCCCACGCCCGCCGCGGGGTCGGGGCGGCCGCTGAGGACCTCGCCGACCCAGCGGGGTCCGGACCGGGAGTTCAGCCTGTGCCGCGTGGCGTCCGACATCCGGGCGTACGGGACCACCGCCCGGTTGATCGCCGCCCCGAGCAGGCGCACCCGCCACTGCAGCGCCATGGCGGCCCTCCTTCCCGCGCCGCACCCTCCGATGATGGGACGTCCCGCCCGGTGGCCGGTGACGCGCCGGAGAGGGTGAGATCGGCTCCGGGCCGGCGGGCGCACGGCCGTGTTGACAACCGTTCTCAATTATCTGAGAATCGTTCTCATGCTTCGCCGACGCGCGGCCCTCGCCGCCCTGCCCGTCCTCGCCCTGCCCGCCGTGCTCGCGGGCTGCTCCACCGACGACGGCTCCGCCGACGGCACGCTCGAGGTGCTCGCGTCCTTCTACCCGCTCCAGTACGTCGCCGAGCAGGTGGGCGGCGACCTCGTCACGGTCTCCAACCTCACGCCGCCGGCAGCGGAGCCGCACGACCTCGAGCTCTCCCCCGCGCAGGTGCGCGAGATCGGCACGGCGGACCTCGTCGTGTACTCCTCCGGCTTCCAGTCCGCCGTCGACGAGGCCGTCGCGACGCAGTCGCCCGAGCACGTGGTGGACACGAGCGACGTCGTGACGCTCGAGCAGCACCCCGGCACGCCGACGGGCGAGGACGCGACGGCGGACGCGCTCGAGGACACGGGCGAGCACGCCGACGAGGGCGCCGACGACGGCCACGACCACGCCGAGGGCGCGAAGGACCCGCACTTCTGGCTCGACCCGACGCGCGTGATCGACGTCGGCCATGCCGTCGCCGCGTCCCTCGGGGAGGCGGACCCGGAGCACGCGGCCACGTACGCCGAGAACGCCCGCACCCTGGAGAAGGCGCTGACGGACCTGGACGGCGAGTTCTCCGCCGGCCTGGAGGAGTGCGAGTCGCGCACGCTCGTCACGTCGCACGAGGCGTTCGGCTACCTCGCCGAGCGCTACGACCTGGAGCAGGTGGGCATCGTCGGCCTCGACCCGGAGGCCGAGCCGTCCCCCGCGCGGCTGCGCGAGGTGGGTGCGATCGTCGAGGAGAACGACGTCAGCACCATCTTCACCGAGACGCTCACCAGCCCGAAGGTGGCCGAGACCCTCGCGAACGACATCGGCGTCACGACGGCCGTCCTCGACCCGCTCGAGGGCCTGTCGAAGGACGCGGCCGCGGCAGGGGACGACTACGTCTCGGTCATGCAGGACAACCTGGCCGCGCTCACCGAAGGGCTCCAGTGCTCATGACCACGCTCGCCACCGACTCCCCGAGCGGGGCCGAGACTCCCCCGCCGCCGCGGGACGACGCCGTCCCGGCGATCGAGGCCCGTGACGTGCACGTCCGCCTCGGCGCCAGCCCCGTGCTGCGCGGGGTGGACCTCACGGTCCGCCGCGGCGAGGTCGTCGCGCTGCTGGGCGCCAACGGCTCCGGCAAGTCCACCCTGGTGCGCACGCTCGTCGGCGTGCTGCCGGCTGCCGAGGGCAGCGTGCACCTGTTCGGGCACGCGCTCGGCAACGCCGTCCCCTGGTCCCGCGTCGGCTACGTCCCGCAGCGCGTCAGCGCCGCCGCCGGCGTCCCGTCCACGGCGGCCGAGGTCGTGGCCTCGGGCCTGCTGCACGGCCGGCGCCTGCGGCTGCCGCGCGGCTGGCGCGCCCGCGTGCGCGAGGCGCTCGACCTGGTCGGCCTCGCCGACCGCGCCCGCTACGCCACGCACCAGCTCTCCGGCGGCCAGCAGCAGCGCGTGCTCATCGCCCGCGCCCTGGTCCGCAGGCCCGAGCTGCTCGTGCTGGACGAGCCCGTCGCCGGCGTCGACCGGCCCAGCCAGGAGGCCTTCGCCGCCACCATGACGCGGCTCGTGGCCGAGGGCATGACCGTGCTGGTCGTGCTGCACGAGCTCGGCGAGCTCGCGCCCCTGGTGCAGCGCTGCGTCGTGCTGCGGCACGGGCGCGTGGTGCACGACGGCGCCCCGCCCGCCCCGCAGCCGGGCCACGGCGGCGACGCCCACGAGCACGTGCACCCGCACGCGCACGCCCGCACCGTGCAGCGCCCCGAGGACGTGCGCCTCGCCGAGGGCCCGTTCGAGCGACCCGACGACACCGAGGACGAGGTGGCACCGTGAGCGGCCTGTGGGAGATGGTCACCGACCCGTTCATGCAGCGAGCGCTCGTCGCCGCCCTGCTGGTCGGCCTGAGCGCGCCCGTCGTCGGCACGTACCTGGTGCAGAAGCGCCTCGCCCTGCTGGGCGACGGCATCGGGCACGTCGCGCTCACCGGCGTCGCGCTCGGCTGGCTCGTGGGCGCGGCGATGGGCCTCGTGCCCGACGACGTCCTCGCCGTCCCCGGCGCGGTGGTCGCCGCCGTCGCCGGCTCGGTCCTCATCGAGGTCGTGCGCCGCCGCGGCCGCACGTCGGGCGACCTGGCGCTCGCCATCCTGTTCTACGGCGGCATCGCGGGCGGCGTGCTGCTCATCGGGCTGGCCGGCGGCTCGTCCGGCAGCCTCATGGCCTACCTGTTCGGCTCCATCTCCTCGGTGACGCTCTCCGACGTCTGGGTCACCGTGGCCCTGTGCGGCCTCATCCTGCTCATCGGCCTGGGGCTGCGCGCCGCGCTGTTCTCCGTGAGCCACGACGAGGAGTTCGCCGTCTCCTCGGGGCTGCCCGTCTGGGCGCTGAACATGGCCGTGGCGGTGCTCGCCGCGCTGACGGTGACGGTCGCGATGCGTGTCGTCGGGCTGCTCCTCGTCTCGGCGCTCATGATCGTGCCGGTGGCGATCGGCCAGCTCGTCACCCGGTCGTTCCGGCGCACGATGCTCGTCGCGTCGATCGTGGGCGTCACCGTGTGCGTCACGGGACTGTCCATCACCTACTGGCACAACGTCTCGCCCGGCGCGCTCATCGTGGTCCTCGCGATCGCCGTCTACGCCGTGGTCGCCGCGCTGCACCCGCTGCTCGCCCGCCGGCGCGCGCCCCGCGACCCGCATCCCGACATCCCCGACGACGTCGCCGTCTCCCCGGCCGGCGCCGGCCGGGGCGCACCTCAGGAGGAGTGCACGCCGTGAACGACACCACGTCCCGCACCGCCCGGACCGCCGCACCGCCGCGAATGACGCGGCAACGGGCGGCCGTGGCGGACGCCCTCGGCGACACCGACGAGTTCCGCAGCGCCCAGCAGCTGCACGAGCTGCTGCGCTCCCGCGGGGACGCGGTCGGCCTCGCCACCGTGTACCGGACGCTCCAGGCGCTGGCCGACGGCGGCGACGTCGACGTGCTGCGCAGCGAGGACGGCGAGAGCCTCTACCGCCGCTGCGCCCGGCGAGAGCACCATCACCACCTGGTGTGCCGGACCTGCGGGAGCACGGTCGAGATCGACGGCCCGACGGTCGAGCAGTGGTCCGCGTCGGTCGGTGCCGCGCACGGCTTCGCCGACATCGAGCACACCGTGGAGCTGTGGGGCACCTGCGCCGCGTGCCGGTCGGCGGACGACCGGTCGAATTAGGGCAGGCATACCTCAGTCGGGCACAATGTTCCCGTGCACCTGACCACGCCCGCGCTCGCCGCGGCCGCCGAGGAACCCACCGGCGTCTTCACGATCGCCGGTGTGCCGTTCTGGGTCGTCTACGCGGCCGCGTTCGGGATCGTGCTGGTGCGCGCGCAGGCCACCTACTGGGCGGGGCGCGGCGTGGCCCGCGGCACGTCCCGCGGCCGGGTCGCCGACACGCTGGCCCGCCCGGGCGCGGCGGCCGTGATCGAGCGCGTGAACCGCTGGGGCCCGCCCGCGGTGACCCTGTCGTTCTTCACCGTCGGGGTGCAGACCCTCGTCAACCTCGCCGCGGGCTACCTGCGGATGCCCTTCGGCCGCTACCTCGCGGCGCTGCTCGCCGGCTGCGCCGTGTGGGCCGGCATCTGGACGACGGTCGGCACCGCCGCCGTCAACGCGGCGATCGCCGTCGGCCTGCGCCATCCCGTCACCCTCGTCGCGGTCGGCCTCGGGGCGGTGGCCCTGGTCTCCTGGGTGGCCTACCGGCTGACCCGTCGGACGCCCGCGGAACACCCCGCCGGACGCCCCGCCGACCCGACGGCCGCCCCCGCGGCCGAGGACGCGTCGTGAGCACGACCACCGCCGCCGTCGCCCCCGCAGCCCGGCCCGCGTCCGCCCTCGTCGCCCGGCGCGCCCGCGGCCGCCTCCTGGTGGTCCTGGCCGCCCTCGTGGTGCTCACCCTCGTCGTGCTGGCGAGCCTCGCGCTGGGCGTGCGCGACATCGACGTCGCGACCGTCTGGCAGGCCCTCACCCACCCGGTCGCGGGGAACGTCGACCACGACGTCGTGCGGGACCAGCGGGTGCCGCGCACGCTGATCGGCCTCGCCGCCGGCGCGGCGCTCGGCATCGCGGGCACCCTCGTGCAGGGCGTCACCCGCAACCCCATCGCCGACCCCGGCCTGCTCGGCCTCAACTCGGGCGCGTCGCTCGCCGTCGTGATCGCCGTGTCGATGCTCGGCGTGGCCTCGCCGCTCGGGTTCGTCTGGTTCGCGTTCGCGGGCACCGCCGCCGCCGCGCTGCTGGTCTTCTCCATCGGCGCCGGGCAACCGGTCAAGCTCGCCCTCGTCGGCGCGACCGTCACCGCGCTCATCACGCCCCTGATCACCCTGGTGCTGCTGCGCGACCCCGAGGCCTTCAACATGTACCGGTTCTGGGCGGTGGGCTCCCTCACCGGGCGGGGCACGGAGACGCTCGCGGTGCTGTGGCCGTTCGTCGTCGTCGGCGTCGTGCTGGCCGGGGCGCTCGCCCACCGGCTGTCCATGCTCGCGCTCGGTGACGACGTCGCCTCCGCGCTCGGCCAGCGCGTCGGGGTGACGCGGGGGCTCACGGCCGTCGCCGTCATCCTGCTCGCCGGGACGGCGACGGCGCTGGCCGGCCCCATCGCCCTCGTCGGGCTCGCCGTGCCGCACGCCGCCCGGCGCCTGGTCGGCACGGACTACCGCTGGATCGTCCCGCTGACCGCCGTCCTGGGCCCCGTGATGCTGCTGGGGGCCGACGTCGTCGGACGCCTGGTGCTGCCGCACTCCGAGCTCGAGGCCGGCGTCGTCGCCGCCGCGATCGGCGCCCCCGTCCTCGTGGCTGTGGCCCGCGGCCGGACCGTGGCGGGGGTGTGAGATGACCGCCGACCTCGCCGCCCGCCCGGCGGGCCCCGACTCCCCCGTCGCCGCCGCGGACCCCGTCGCCTCCCTGCGCCGCCGCCGGCGGCGGCGGCTCACCCTCGTGGTCGCGTCGCTCGTCGTCCTCCTCGTGGCGTTCGCGACCCTCGCCCTCACGCTCGGCGAGGCGTCGCTCGCGCCCGGCCGCGCCCTGGCGGCGCTGTTCGGCGTCGGGTCGGACGCCGACATGTTCGTCGTGCACCGGCTGCGGCTGCCCCGCATCGAGACGGCCGTCCTCGCGGGCGCGTCCTTCGGGCTCGCGGGCGCCATGTTCCAGACCACCCTGCGCAACCCGCTCGCCAGCCCGGACATCCTCGGCATCGCCAGCGGCGCGAGCCTCGGCGCGGTCACCGCGATGCTCGTGCTGGGACTCACCGGCCTGGCCGTGTCCGGGGCGGCGTTCGTGGGCGCGCTCGTCGTCGCGATCGCCATCTGGCTGTTCGCGTGGCGCCAGGGCCTGCACTCGATCCGCTTCGTCCTGGTCGGCGTCGGCTTCGCCTACCTGTGCTCGTCGCTGCTGGCCTGGCTGCTGGCGAGCGTCGAGATCCGCGCCGCCCAGTCCGCCCTCGTGTGGACGGTCGGGAGCGTGGCCGACGTGCGCGGCGCGGACCTCGTGGCGTTCGCCGCGGCCGCCCTGGTCCTCGGCGCCGGGATCGCCGCCGTCTCACGGTGGCAGGGACCGCTCGCGCTCGGCGACGACAACGCGCGCGCCCTCGGCGTCCCCGTCGACGCCGCCCGCGTGACGTCCCTGCTGCTGGCCGTCGGCCTGGTGGGTGTCGCGACGTCGTTCGTCGGCCCGCTCGCGTTCGTGGCCCTCGTGGCCCCCGCGATCGCGCGCCGCCTGCTGTCCGACGGCGGCGCCGCCCTCGCCGTCTCGGTGCTCACCGGCGCCGTCCTCGTGCTCGCCGCGGACGTCGTGGGTCAGCACCTGCTGTTCGGCCTCGAGGCACCCACGGGCATCGTGACCGGGCTGATCGGCGCCCCGTACCTGCTGTGGCTCCTGGCCACCGACCGAAGGAAGAGGCTCGCATGACCGACGTGCACCGGCCCCCCGCGCCGCCCGCGCGTCCTGACGCGACGCCGGGCACGACGTCCGGCACGCGCCGGGAGGCGGCGCCGGACGTCACGCTGCGCGCGCACGGCGTGAGCCTCGGGTACGACGGGCACCGCGTGATCGACGGGCTCGACCTGGAGCTCCCCGCCGGCCGCGTGACGGCGATCGTCGGCCCCAACGCCTGCGGCAAGTCGACCCTCCTGCGCGGCCTGGCGCGCCTGCACCCGCTCGACGGCGGCCGCGTGACGCTGGGCGGCGAGGACGTGGGCGGCCTGTCGCGCAAGGAGCTGGCGAAGCGGGTCGGCGTGCTGCCGCAGTCGTCGATCGCGCCCGACGGCGTCCGCGTCGCGGAGCTCGTGGGCCGCGGCCGGTATCCCCACCAGGGGTGGTTCGGCCGGCACAGCTCCACCGACGACGGCGCGGTGCTGCGCGCCCTGGAGGCCACCGGGGTCGCCGACCTCGCCGACCGGCCCGTCGCCGAGCTGTCGGGCGGCCAGCGCCAGCGGGTGTGGATCGCGATGGTGCTGGCGCAGGAGACCGACGTCGTGCTGCTCGACGAGCCCACCACGTACCTCGACCTCGCCCACCAGGTCGACCTGCTCGACCTGCTGACCGAGCTGAACCGCACCCGGGGCACCACCGTGGTGATGGTGCTGCACGAGCTCAACCTGGCCGCCCGGTACGCCGACCACCTGGTGGTGATGAGCGCCGGGCAGGTGGTGGCCGAGGGCCGCCCCGGTGACGTGCTCACCGCCGCCTCGGTGCATGCGGCGTTCGGCCTGCGGGCGCAGGTCGTGCCGGACCCGGTGTCGGGAACGCCACTCGTCGTCCCCCTCGGCCGGACGCACGGCGACGGCCCGAGATAGGTTAGGCTCGCCTCACCTATTGTTCCTCTCGCGCCGCCGGCGCGAGCAACCGAGGAGAACTCGTGCGTCTTCGCCGTCCTCTCACCGCTGCCGCCGCCCTCGCGGCGACGGCCGCCCTGACCCTCGCCGGCTGCGCCTCCGACGACGCCCCGGAAAGCGACCAGTCGGCCACCTCGGGCAACGTCCGCTCCGAGCCCACCGACGAGTTCCCGATCACGATCGAGCACGCGCTCGGCGAGACGGTGATCGAGAAGGCGCCGCAGCGGGTCGCCACGTGGGGCTGGGGCTCCACCGAGGCCGCCATCGCCGCCGGCGTCTACCCGGTCGCGGTCGCCGAGCAGATCTACACCGTCGGCGAGGACGCGCTGCTGCCGTGGGTCGAGGACGCCTACGACGAGGAGGGCGTGGACAAGCCCGCCATCCTGTCCGACCCCGAGGGCGGCTCGACGGTGCCCTACGAGGAGTTCGTCGAGGCGAAGCCCGACCTCATCGTGGCGCCCTACTCCGGGCTCACCCAGGAGCAGTACGACGTCCTGAGCGACATCGCCCCCGTCGTCGCCTACCCCGACGCCCCGTGGACCACCACGTGGCAGGACACGATCACGCTCACGGCCGAGGCCCTCGGCCGCTCGGACGCGGGCGACCAGGTGCTCGGCGACATCGACGACTTCGTCGCCCAGCAGGCCGCCGAGCACCCGGAGTTCGCCGGCAAGACGTTCGCGGCGATCTACGACGACCCGACGAAGGGCATCGTCTCCGTCTACACGCCGCTGGACCCGCGGACCGTGTTCCTCGAGGGCCTGGGCGTGAAGAACGCGCCCTCGGTCACGGACCTCGACACGTCGAACGGCAGCTTCTACTACGACCTGTCCTACGAGGAGCTGGACAAGCTCGACTCGGACTTCGTCATCTCCTACTCGGCCAGCGACGAGGCCGCCCAGGCCTTCGACGACAACAAGGACCTCCAGGCGATCCCCGCGGTCAAGGCCGGGCAGGTCGTGAAGGTCGTCGGGACGGCGGAGGTGTCGGCCGTGTCGCCGCCCACCGCCCTGTCGGTGTACTGGGAGAACGGTCTGCCCGCCCTCGTCGACTCCATGGCGACGGTGCTCGGCGACTGATCCCCCCGCCCGAACACGCAGGAACCCCCGCCCGGTCGCCACGACCGGACGGGGGTTCCTGCTCGTTCATCCGGCGTCGGGGGTGTCGACGGCCCCGCCGTAACGGCGGTCGCGGCGCGCGAACTCCTCCACGGCCCGCCACAGGTGCCGACGGTCGACGTCGGGCCACGGCTCGGGCAGGAACACCATCTCGGCGTACGCCGCCTGCCAGATCATGAAGTTCGAGGTGCGCTGCTCCCCCGACGAGCGCAGGAACAGGTCGACGTCCGGCAGGTCGGGCTCGTCGAGGTACTTCTGGACGGTCTTCTCCGAGACCCGCGCCGGGTTCAGCCTCCCCGCCGCAGCCTCGCGCGCGATGGCGGCCGCGGCGTCGGCGATCTCCGCCCGCCCGCCGTAGTTGACGCACATCGTCAGCGTGCAGCGGTCGTTCTCCCGGGTCATCTCCTCGGCGACCTGCAGCTCCTTGATCACCGAGCCCCACAGCTTCGGCCGGCGGCCGGCCCAACGGATGCGCACGCCCCACGACGACATCTCGTCGCGTCGCCGGCGGATGACGTCGCGGTTGAAGTTCATGAGGAACTTCACCTCGTCCGGCGACCGCTTCCAGTTCTCCGTGCTGAACGCGTACGCGGAGACGTGCCGGACGCCGATCTGCACGGCGCCGGCCACGACGTCGAGCAGGGACTTCTCCCCCTGCTTGTGCCCCTCCACCCGCGGCAGCCCGCGCGCGTTGGCCCACCGGCCGTTGCCGTCCATGACGATCGCCACGTGGTTCGGCACGAACTGCGCGGGGATGTTCGGCGGCGTCGCGCCCGAGGGGTGCGGGTAGGGCTCGGCGTACTCGACGGACGAACGGGGCATCAGGCCTCTCTCTCGATCATGTGCGCTCGATCATGCGCAGCGAACGCAGCGTGCGCTCCAGGTAGTACTGGGAGTAGGCGGCGACCAGCCCCGAGGCCTCGGTGCGGTGGCGCGTCTCGGAGGCGTCCGCCGTCTCCCAGTCCCCGCCGAGCAGGGCGCCGAGCAGCGCGAAGGTCTCCGGAGCGGGTGCCGTGGAGCCCGGCGGCCGGCAGCGGGAGCACACCGCGCCGCCCTGTCCGACCGAGAACGCGTGGTGCGGGCCGGGCTCGCCGCAGCGGGCGCAGTCGGTGAACGACGGCGCCCAGCCGGCGACGGCGAGCCCGCGCAGCAGGTACGAGTCGAGCACCAGGCCCGGCGCGTGCGCGCGCTCGGCCAGCGCCCGCAGGGCCCCGGCGAGCAGCCAGTACTGCTGCACGGCGGGCTCGTGCTCCGCGGCGACCAGGCGGTCGGCGGCCTCGAGCATCGCCGCGCCGGACGTGTACAGCGCGTAGTCCTCGCAGATGGCGCGGGCGTAGGCCCCCACCGTCTCCACCTGCGTCACGGTGTCGAGGTTGCGCCCGGTGTGCAGCTGCACGTCCACGACCATGAACGGCTCCAGCCGCGCCCCGAAGCGCGACGACGTGCGCCGCACCCCGCGGCCGACCCCGCGCACCTTGCCGTGCTCGCGGGTGAGGAACGTGACGATCCGGTCGGCCTCGCCCAGCTTGTGGGTGCGCAGCACGATCGCGTCGTCTCGGTACAGGGGCACGGGCCCATTCTCTCAGCCCCCACCCACGAAACAGGTCAGGGCCAGGGCCACGCGGACGTGGCCCTGGCCCTGATGGCTCGCGGGACGGGTCAGGCGCGGGCGGCGCGGTTCACGGCCGACACGATCGCCTTGAGCGACGCCGTCGTGATGGACGGGTCGATGCCGACGCCCCACAGCACGTCGTCGCCCACCTGGCACTCGACGTAGGCCGCGGCGGTGGCGTCGCCGCCCTCGGACAGGGCGTGCTCCGCGTAGTCGAGCACCCGCACGTCCACGCCGACCTTCGAGATCGCGTCGACGAACGCGGCGAGCGGCCCGTTGCCGGTGCCCTCCAGCGTGTGCTCCACGCCCTGGTCCAGGACGTCGACGGCGAGCGCGGTGACGCCGCCCTCGGCCGACGTCGTCCGGGTCTCGCGCAGCCGCAGGCGGCCCCACGGCTCCAGCCCCCGCGGGTCGCCCACCTCGACGGGCAGGTACTCGTCGCTGAAGATCCGCCAGATGTCGGATCCGGTGACCTCGCTGCCCTCGGTGTCCGTGTAGTGCTGCACGACGCCGGAGAACTCGATCTGCAGGCGACGCGGCAGGTCCAGCGAGTGCTCGGTGGACAGCAGGTACGCGATGCCGCCCTTGCCGGACTGCGAGTTCACGCGGATGACGGCCTCGTACGACCGGCCCACGTCCTTCGGGTCGATGGGCAGGTACGGCACGCCCCAGGTGAGCTCGTCGACCGGCTTGCCCTCCGCCTCCGCGCGGGCCGCCATGTGCTCGAAGCCCTTCTTGATCGCGTCCTGGTGGGAGCCGGAGAACGCGGTGAAGACGAGGTCGCCCACGTACGGGTGCCGCTCGTGCACGGGGATCTGGTTGCAGTGCTCGACCGTGCGGCGGATCCCGTCGATGCCGCCGCCGACGGTGAAGTCGATCTGCGGGTCGACGCCCTGGCTGAACAGGTTCATGCCGAGCGTCACCAGGTCGACGTTGCCGGTCCGCTCGCCGTTGCCGAACAGGCACCCCTCGATGCGGTCTGCGCCGGCCTGGTAGCCGAGCTCCGCGGCGGCGACGGCGGTGCCCCGGTCGTTGTGCGGGTGCAGCGACAGCACGACGTGCTCGCGGAACGCCAGGTTCCGGTTCATCCACTCGATCGAGTCGGCGTAGACGTTCGGGGTGGCCATCTCGACCGTCGCCGGCAGGTTGACGATCACCGGGCGCTCGGCCGTCGGCTCCAGCACCTCCAGCACCTCGTTGCAGATGCGGGCGGCGAACTCGAGCTCCGTGCCGGTGTAGGACTCGGGCGAGTACTCGTAGTACACCGTCGTCTCGGGGACGGTCTCCTCGAGCTTGCGGCACAGGCGCGCGGCCTGCAGCGCGATGTCGACGATGCCGTCCATGTCGCTGCGGAACACGACCTCGCGCTGCAGGATCGACGTCGAGTTGTAGATGTGCACGATCGCCTGCTTGGCGCCGCGGATGGCGTCGTAGGTGCGCTCGATGAGGTGGTCGCGGCACTGCGTGAGCACCTGGATGACCACGTCGTCGGGGATGCGGCCGGTGTCGATGAGCTGGCGCACGAAGTCGAAGTCCGTCTGCGACGCGGACGGGAAGCCGACCTCGATCTCCTTGTAGCCCATCTGCACGAGCAGGTCGAACATGCGCAGCTTGCGCTCGGCGTCCATCGGCTCGATCAGGGCCTGGTTGCCGTCGCGCAGGTCGACGGCGCACCAGCGGGGGGCCTTCGTGATGCGCTTGTCGGGCCACGTCCGGTCCGGCAGGTCGACGGCGATCTGCTCGTGGAACGGGAGGTATCGCGTGTACGGCATCCCGGAGGGGCGCTGGGGGTTGGCGCCGGCGATGCCCTGAGGGTGATGGTTCTGCATGGTGTCGCGTCCTTCGGTGGGGGCTCGGTGACCGCCGACCCGGGTGGGGTCGTCGGTCATGACCAGTCGGCCGGCGCGCCACAACCTCCGCGACGGGGGTCCGGCCTTAGAGGACCCCGCCGCGGCACCGAAGGAGAAGGCTCACCGTGCGCTGCACGCTGCCACCGTACACCTTCGTCAGGGCGTCGCCTGAGGCGTCCAGGATCCGACCGGACGCCCGCCTTGCCGCAGCGTATTGACCTAGCGCCGGGAGCGCAGCGCGGCGTCGACGGCGGGGTCTCCGAGGGCGCCGAGCCAGTCCAGCAGAGCCGGATAGGTCGAGGGGTTCGCGGCCACGTACGAGCGCAGGTGGGGTGCCTCCGCCGAGATCCGCGCGAGGTCCGCGAGCGGCGTCGACGGGTCCATCGCCTGGGCCACCGACCACCCCGGCGCCTGGGCGGGCGGCGCCTGCACGGGCGGGAGCACCTGCGTGGAGTCGGGCGCGAGGGCGGCGCGGACGGGCTCCATCTGCTGGGTCGCGTCGACGGGGCGGGGCGCCGGGCGGGACGCGGCCGCGGCCACCGGGGTCGGCGACGTGCCCGTCGCGGGCTCCGTCGTCTCCGCCTCGGTCGGTGCGGGCTCGGTCGGTGCGGGCTCGGTCGGCGCGGGCTCGGGCGTCGCCGGTCCGGTCGGCGCGGGCTCGGGCGCCGCAGGGCCGGAGGCCGGGAGGTCGGAGGACGCCGGGTGCGTCGGCTCGGGATCGGGCGTCTCGGGCGCGGAGGCGACGAGCGCACGGACCGACGGCGGCACGAGCAGGACGGCGAGCGCGATGGCCGGCAGACCGAACGCCACCAGCAGCTCCTCCACGTTGGACTGCGTGCCGAGACCGGCGCGGGCGACGACGATCACCAGGCCGAGCACCACGATCACGCACGCGGCGCCCACGGCGGCGGCGTGCCCGGTGCGCGGGTCGCGGGCGAGGGACCGCCGCGCGGCGATCGCGACCCCGACCATCAGCACGCCGACGACGAGCCGCAGCACGCGGCCCACGCGGACGCCGTCCGCCACGATCAGCACCAGCGCGACGAGGGCGACGAACGCCGCGACCAGCGCCACGATGGCCAGCGCCCGCAGCGCGACGGCCACCCAGCGGGAGGCCCGCACGTCGTCGGGCTCTCCCGCCGTCGCCGCGGCGTCGTCGACGATGCGTCGCGCCGTGACCGCCGCGACCACCGGGAGGAGCAGGAGGCCGAGGCGCTGCCCGTGCACGCTCTCGAACCAGGGGTCCGCGTTGCCCCCGGCGAAGAGCACGAGCTCCAGCGTGACGGCGCCGCCCAGGGCCAGCAGCACGTAGCCGGAGGCGAGGTCGCCCGAGCGCAGGTACGTCCCGACGGTGAACCACAGCACGCCCAGCACCACGAGGGCGTTGAGGAGGCCGACGACGGACACGGCCCAGGGAGCACCCTGCACGAGCGCCGCGACCGGGGTCGCGAGCGTGCCGAGCGCGACCACCCCGGCGACGACCGCCGGGGCGTGCGCCCACCGGGGCGCGGCCGCGAGCGCGGCACCCGCGAGGCCGACCGCGAGCCCGGCTCCGACGCCGCCCGCGGCGTCCGCCGGGGCGAGGGCGTCCAGCACCAGGTACACGACCGCGACGACCGCATAGGGGACGCAGGCGAGCGCCACCGTGCGCCGCGAGGTCAGGACGTCCCACGACGACGGGCCGACGCCGCCGCGCCGCAGGTACGGGGCGGCGATCGCCAGGAGCGCGAGGACGGTCGCGAGCACGATCTCCAGCCGGTCGCTGCCACGGTGGGCGTGGTCCCACGGCAGCGGGAGGGCGACGAGCAGCGCGAACGCGGCCACCACGTCGCGCACGAGCTCGCGGACCGCCACACCGCCGAACGGCGAGCGCTCCTGCTCGGGGGCGTCGAGGGTGTCGGGATCGGTCATGCGTGCGTCTCCAGGGCTGGGATCCGAAGGGGACCGGGCCATCGTGCCCCCGCACCCGTTTCTACCCGACGCCGGCCCTTCGCGTCGTCTCCCGCGCGGACGGGTCGGTCACACCGTCGCCGCTCCCGCACGCCGCGCTCACCCTCCGCCCGCAGATCCCGGCACGGTGCCGGCTCGCTGCCGGTACGGACGCCGGTCAGATGCCGAGCTGGTACACGCCCCAGTACGCGAGGGTGCCCAGGAGCGCGAGCGACCCGGCCAGGGTGCACCAGAACGTCAGCACGGCGGGCCAGCCGCGTGCGACCACCACGACGTCGTCCCCCGCACGGCGCTCCGCCCTGGCGTCGGCCACCCGGCGGATCACCAGCGCGGCGGCGACGGCCGTCGCGACCCCGAGGAGGCGCACCACGATCCAGCCGCCCTGCACGACGAGGTCGTCGCGCTGGTAGTCGAGGGCGAGGCGCGCCACCGCCAGGAGGTACACCACGAGCGCGACCATCGTCGCCACCGAGCCCAGGCCGAGACCCAGCAGCGACGACCGGAGCCCGCGGGCGAGGCGCGGCGCGGCGACCGACGACCGGCGCAGGAAGGCGCGCCGCACCAGCGCGTGCACGCCCCACACGAGGGGGCCGACCACGAGCAGCGCGGCGCCCGCGATCACCGCGCCCACGACGATGTCCCCGTTGCCCCACCACCGCGGCTGCGGGACGGCCGACGCGACGTAGAGCTGGTTGGGAGTCTCCCCGGCGACCCGGGGCGGCGCGTCGGCCGTGCCGGGCATGCCCTGGATCCAGGTGGCGACGTCGCGCGCGAAGTCGGGGTGCAGGTGCATCCCGCCGTCCAGCGGCACGTTGATCCCGTGGTTGGCCCCGGCGTAGTAGCGCACCGTCACGGGGGCGTCGTCCCCGTTCACGGCGGTGTCGGCGATGACCTGTCGCGCGCCCTGCTCGACCGGCATCGACGGGTCGGCCGTGCCGTAGGCCACGAGGACGGGTGCGGTCTGCCGCTCGAGCCACGGGCGCACGTCGAAGTCGGCGTACTCGAAGCCGCCGCCGGGCAGCTGCATCCCGACCGCCCGCGGGATCGCGCGGAACACCTGCTGGGGCACCCCGGTGTTGCGCAGGTAGCTGTCCACCGCGAACGCGGCCTGCTGGCGGGGCGGCACCACCGGCGCCGAGACGAGGACCGTGTACGCGATGGTCGGGTCCTGCGCCTGCATGACGGGCACGATCCAGGTGCCCTCCGACTCCCCGTAGACGCCGACCTGCGCGGCGTCGACGCCGTCGATCGTGCGCAGCAGGTCGACCGAGTGCTGGTAGTCCGCGGCCATGGCCACGTAGTCCCGGTCCCGGGTGGTGTAGGTGTCCAGCCGCTTGTCGGGCACGAGCGTCGCGACGCCCGCGCTCGCGAGCGCGGTGGCCGACTCGGTGAAGGCCTCCGTGGACTTGCCCGTGCCCGCGCCGTGCACGTACACGACGCCCGGCCGGTCGGCCAGCAGGTCGCCGTCCTCGGTCAGCGGCTGGCGCAGCAGCCCGCCGACGACGGCGCCGTCGAGCGGGATCGTCACGGGCGTCTCGCGGACCTCGAACTCGCCGACCTCGCCGACGTCCGCGCCGGGCGCGACGCCGCCGATGGCCGTGTCGTCGGTGGCCGGGACGAGGTGGTCCGTCACGGGCACCGGGTCCCACTGCGGGCCGGCCACCGCCCCGGTCAGTGCCAGGCCCACCAGGATCGCCGCCGTCGTCGCAATAGTCCGGAACACCACGCAGCGATGCTACTCGGCGCCGTGCCGGGAGACGGCAGGGATTTCCCCCACGACCTCGGAGGACGTCCCCCGGGAGCCGGCTGGCTCCCGCCCGCGCGACGTCAGAAGCCGAGGCGCTGCAGCTGCTTGGGGTCCCGCTGCCAGTCCTTGGCCACCTTGACGTGCAGGTCGAGGTACACGCGCGTGCCGAGCAGCTTCTCGATGCCCTTGCGGGCGTTGGTGCCGACCTCCCGCAGCCGCGACCCGCCCTTGCCGATGATGATCGCCTTCTGGCTGTCGCGCTCCACGAACAGGTTGACGCGGACGTCCAGCAGCGGCGGCTTCCCCCTGTCCGGGTCGCCGCTGCCCTCGCGCTCGAGGATCTCCTCGACCACGACGGCCAACGAGTGCGGCAGCTCGTCGCGGACGCCCTCGAGCGCGGCCTCGCGCACCAGCTCGGCGACCATGACCTGCTCGGGCTCGTCGGTGAGCTCGCCGCCCGGGTAGAGCGCCGGCCCGGCGGGCAGGTGGGCGACGAGCACGTCGGTCAGCTCGTCCACCTGGTAGCCGTCGCGGGCGGACACCGGCACGATCGCCGACCAGTCGCGGTCGACGGAGCGGGCGAGCTCGTCGACGGCCAGGAGGTGCTCCGCGAGGCGCCCGCGGTCCACGAGGTCGGACTTCGTCACGACGGCGACGACGGGCACCGCACGCCGGCCCTCCATCAGGGGGGCGAGCTGCGAGGCGATGTACCGGTCGCCGGGGCCGATCTTCTGGTCCGCGGGCAGGCAGAACGCGATGACGTCGACCTCGCCGAGCGTGTCCTGCACCAGCGCGTTCAGCCGCTCGCCGAGCAGGGTGCGCGGGCGATGCAGGCCCGGCGTGTCGACGAGCACCAGCTGGGCGTCGTCGCGGTGCACGATGCCGCGGATCGTGTGCCGAGTGGTCTGGGGCCGCGCGGACATGATCGCGACCTTCTCCCCCACCAGCGCGTTGGTGAGCGTCGACTTGCCGACGTTGGGCCGCCCGACGAGGCAGGCGAAGCCGGAGCGGTGGGCGTCGCCCTCGTCGTGCGGGGCGACGACGGAGGGATGGTGGCGCTCGGTGGTCATGCGTGTGCTTCCTTCTGGTCTGGCGGCGTGGCGTGCTGGCCACCCGCTGCTGGGTCGTCCTCGTCGTGCGAGGGAGAGGTCGTGCGGCGCACCCGGAGGGTGGCGAGCTGCTTGCGGCGGCCCTCGACGCGGTCGGCCACGAGGTGCAGCCCCCCGACGTCGGCCGTCGCCCCCGTGAGCGGCACCTTGCCGAGGGCCTTGGCGATCAGGCCGCCCGCGGTGTCCACGTCGTCGTCGTCGAGCCGCAGGTCGAACAGCTCGCCGAGCTCGTCGACGGGCATCCGCGCGGAGACGAGGAACGTGCCGTCGCCCAGGTCCTCGGGCTCGAGCTCCGGGGCGGTGTCGTGCTCGTCGGTCAGCTCGCCGACGAGCTCCTCGATGACGTCCTCGACGGTGACGAGCCCGGCGATGCCGCCGTACTCGTCGACGACGACCGCGATGTGGGAGCGGGAGGCCTGCATCTCGCGGAGCAGCTCGTCCGCGGGCTTCGACTCCGGCACGAAGACGGCGTCCCGGGCGACCTCGACCACGGGCCGGTCCGCGGCCGAGGGCTCGTTCTCCAGCACACGGGCGACGTCCTTGAGGTAGGCGACGCCCACGAGGTCGTCCACCTCCTCGCCGACGACGGGCACGCGCGAGTACCCCGAGCGGAGGAAGAGGCGCATCGCCTTGCGCAGCGGGGTCGTCGCCGTGACCGTCACCATGTCGGTCCGCGGCACCATGACCTCGCGGGTCAGCGTGCCGCCCAGCTGGACGACCGAGCGGATGAGCTCCCGCTCGGCGTCCTCGATCGCCTCGTTGTCGCGCACCCGCTCGGCGACCTCGCGCAGCGCGTCCTCGCCCGGGTCGTGCTCGCCGTCGCGCTCGGGGGCGCGCCCCGCGCCGCGTTCGGTGGTGCGGTCGGTGAGCCAGGCCGCGGCGCGGTGCACCGCGGACAGCGGCCCGGCGAGCGCGACGAGCACGGGCAGCGGCCGGCGCAGCCCGAGCGCGCGCGGACTGAGGCGCACGAAGACGACGCCGGCCACGAGGCCCACGACGCCGGCCACGAGCAGCACCTGCCACCACGTGTCGAACCAGTCCGCGATCATCAGCGTCGCCGCCGCGAGCGCGACGGTCTCGGCGAACACCCGCACCAGCGCGAACGCCGCGACGGCGGCGGGCGGGTCGACGACGAGACCCTGCACCGCGCGCAGCCGGGTGAGGCGGGTGCGACGGGCCGTGGCCGTGAGGTCCTCCGCGGTCTCCGCCTCGATCACCGCGTCCGAGACCGAGGTGCGGGTGATCCGCAGCACCGCGGCCTCGCCGGCCGACAGCATCCCCGCCAGGGCGAGCGCGACCACGGCCACGAGCGCCAGCAGCAGCTCCGGTCCGTCCATCAGGCCACCATCCGGTCCGACGTCGCGCTCACCGGCCGGCGAGGAAGGTGAGCAGGAGCCGGCGCTGCAGCGCGAACATCTCCTTCTCCTCCTCGGGCTCGGCGTGGTCGTAGCCGAGCAGGTGCAGGATGCCGTGCGTGGTGAGCAGCAGCAGCTCCTCGGCCGTGGAGTGCCCCGCGACCTTCGCCTGCTGCGCCGCCACCTCCGGGCAGAGCACGACGTCGCCCAGCGTGCCGGGCGGCGTCTCCTCGCCCTCGCGCCCGGGGCGCAGCTCGTCCATCGGGAAGGAGAGCACGTCGGTGGGGCCCGGCTCGTCCATCCACTGCACGTGCAGCTCGGTCATCACGGCCGTGTCGACGAACATGATCGACAGCTCGCTGCGCGGGTGCACGTGCAGGGTGTCCAGCACGAACCGGCCGAGCGCGGCGAACTCCGCCTCGTCCACCTCGACACCGGACTCGTTCGCGACCTCGATGCTCATGACCTGCGTGCCCCTCGCTCGTGCGGGCCGCGGCCCTGCCGTCCCTGTCCCTGCCTGCCCTGGTCCGGGCGTGCCGTCGCCACGTCCCAGCGCGCGTAGGCGTCGATGATGTCGCTGACCAGCTTGTGCCGCACCACGTCCGCCGAGGTCAGCCGGCAGAACTCCACGTCGTCGACCCCGGTGAGGATGTCCTCGACCACCCGCAGGCCCGACGTCGTGCCGCCCGGCAGGTCCACCTGCGTGGCGTCGCCCGTGATGACCATCGTGGAGCCGAAGCCCAGGCGCGTGAGGAACATCTTCATCTGCTCGGCGGACGTGTTCTGCGCCTCGTCGAGGATGAGGAAGGAGTCGTTAACCGTGTTGTGCGTGACCAGGAAGTCGTCCGTGACGTACAGCGAGTCCGCCGCCGCGACCTGGATGCACATCGTCTCCTTCTCCCCGGCGGGGAGGATCGAGTCGATGAACCGCATCGGCCGGCCGCCGCCGAGCTCGGCGTACTTCTGCGCCTTGCGCGTGAGGCGGAACGGCGCCACGCCCTCGGGCAGCCGGATCTCGACGACGAACGCGTCCGACCGGTACGGCACGGGCCGGCCGTTCGCGAGACCGGGCTTGCGCCCCTCGGCCTCCCGCAGGCGCGTCGTCGCGGTACCGCCCAACGACTGGACGAGCCGCACAACGTCCTTGTGCAGCCGAGGGGACGTTGTCACGTACTGCACCCGGCAGGTGCGCCCGGCCTGTGTCACGGGACCACCATCGGTGTCCAGGAGTCCCTGGAGGACGGCGAGCCGCACGGCCCTGCTGTTGTTCAGGTAGACCTCGGGCACGAACTTCGTGCGCGACTTCTTGCCGTCCAGACCGAGCTCACGCAGCGCGACCTTGACCGGGTTCGCGACGATCACCCCGCCGCGATGGCCGTCGACGTGCCGGAGCACGTAGTTGTACCCGCCCTTGTCGACCAGCACGATACTGGGCAGCGCAGCCTCGAGCGCCTCGGCGAGCTCGGGGTCCGCCGTCGTGAAGGAAGGGGTCGCGTACGAGGTGCTGCTCCCGTCGCCCAGCATGAGGCCGAGTGCATAGGGGTCCATCGGCACACCTTGGGGTTCTTGCTCCACCGGGGCGACCATCGGGAGCTCGAACCGCCGGGTATGGCCGTTCCACTCCTGGCCGAGCATCTCGCGGGTCTCGAGGGTCCGGGACCTACCGCGCCGCTTGTCGGAGGCGGTCCGCACGGTCCACAGGTGCTCACTGCAGCACACCGTCGACGACCCGTCGGACGCGGTCACTCGGTACACCTGCTTGACGCCTTGCGGGTAGATCCCGATCACCGGCGTGGGACGCCCGTCCGACCCGACCACCAGGTCGCCCACCCGGAGGCTGCCCATCTCGCGGAAGCCGGTCGGCGTGAGGATCTTCGCGTCGTAGGGCTGCGCACGGCCCCGCATGTAGGCCAGGGGCGCCACCTCGATGGTCCCGGCCTCGATGAGCCGCGGGATGGCGTCGGGGTCCATCATGTCGTGCAGCGCGTCGTACAGCGGCCGCAGGTACGGGTCGATCTTGTCCGACAGGGAACCAGGCAGGAAGCCGAGCTTCTCCCCCGCCTCCACGGCCGGGCGCGTGAGCACGATCCGGTTGACCCGCTTGGCCTGCAGGGCCTGCACGGCCTTGGCCATCGCGAGGTACGTCTTGCCCGTGCCGGCGGGGCCGATGCCGAACGTGATCGTGTTCGCGTCGATCGCCTCGACGTAGTGCTTCTGGCCCACCGTCTTCGGCCGGATCGTGCGCCCGCGGCTGGACAGGATGTTGAAGGTCAGGACCTCGGCCGGACGCTGCACGGACGCGGCGGTGAGCATCTGCACCGACCGCGCCACCACCTCGGGGGTCAGCGGCGTGCCGGACTCGACCACCTCGACCAGCTCGTCGAGGAGGCGGGAGACCAGGGCGACGTCCCCGGCCGGCCCGCTCACGACGATCTCGTTGCCGCGCGCGTGCACGTCGACGCCGGGGAAGCCGTCCTCCACGGCCCGCAGCACGGAGTCCCTGCTGCCCAGCAGCGCCACCATCGGCACGTGCGGCGGCACCACGATGCGGTGCTCGGTGGACCGTTCGGCGTGCGCGCCGGGCGTGCCGGGGGCGGTGTGGGGTGTCGATGTCATGGGCCGGCTGCCGCCGGGGCCCTCCTTCAGCGAGACGGTGCGAGAGACGATGCTAGGGACGTGCTGAGGAACCGAGTCTATCGAGCGGCGGCAGGCAGGACAGCCGAATTCAGGCCGGCGTCCAGCCCAGCTGGGCGCCTGCGAGCACGTGGCCGTGCACGTGGAACACGCTCTGCCCCGCGCGGGGCCCGGAGTTGAAGACGAACCGGTACTGGCCGTCGGCGAGGTCGCCGGCCACCCGGTCGGCCATCGCCACCACCTCGGCGAGCAGGGCCGGGTCCGCCTTGGCGAGCGTCGCGACGTCGCCGTGGTGCTCCCTCGGCACCACCAGCACGTGCACGGGCGCCTTCGGGTCGATGTCGCGGAACGCGATCACGCGGTCGGTGCTGGCGACCACGTCCGCCGGCAGGTCGCCGGCGACGATCTTGCAGAACAGGCAGTCGGTGCTGGGCGCGCTCGTCATGACCCGGACGTTACCGCGCGCCGCGACGGCGTGCCGTCGGTCCGCTCAGGCCCAGCGCCCGAGGCGCTCGCTGAGCAGCGCGACGGCGACCGGCCCGGCCGTGGAGGTCCGCAGCACGTGCGGCCCGAGCCGCGCGGTCACGGCGCCCGCCTCCTCGAGCGCGGCGACCTCCGCGTCGGAGATCCCGCCCTCCGGTCCGACGACGACGAGCAGCGCCGGCGTGGCCGAAGTGGCCGGCGCTGCCGACGACGGCGCGGGGAGCGTGACGTCCGCGAGCGCCGTCGTGGCGTCCTCGTGCAGCACGACGACGGCCCCGCCGTCGGCGACGACGTCGCGGACGCGGACGGCGAGCTGCCGCGAGGTGACGGGTTCCGCCACGGGCGGGAGGCAGGCGCGCCGCGCCTGCTTCACGGCCGAGCGCACGGTCGCCACCCACTTGGCGCGCGACTTCGCCGCCCGCTGCCCGCGCCACACGACGACGGACCGGTCGGCCTGCCACGGCACCACCGCGTCGACGCCCACCTCGACGGCGGCCTCGACGGCCAGCTCGTCGCGGTCCCCCTTCGCGAGCGCCTGCACCAGGGTCAGCACGACGCCGGGGGCCGGCTCGACCACCACCTCGTCGACGCGCAGCCGCACCTCGCCGTCCTCGACGGCGTCAACCACGCACCGCAGCCGCGTGCCCGCGCCGTCGACCACGTCAAGCCGCTCGCCCGGGCCCCGGCGCTGCACGACGCCCGCGTGCCGCCCCTCGGCGCCGTCGAGCACGTAGACGTCACCCGGGCCGAGCGCACCGAGCGCCCCGCCGTCGGCGAGGAACACCGGCGCGCTCACGTCGTGCGCCCCGCCCGCGAGGCCCCGGGTGCCGCGCCCACGTCAGCGACCGCTCAGCTTGTCCCGCAGCCGCGAGAACACGCCCGGGTGCGCGGCGGAGAGGCGGGGCTCGGGCCGCTCCTCGCCACGCAGCGTGGCCAGCGAGCGCAGCAGCTCGGTCTGCTCGTCGTCCAGGCTTGTCGGCACCTGGACCTCGACGTGCACGTTGAGGTCGCCGCGGCCGCCGGCGTGCAGGTGCCCGACGCCCAGGCCCTTGAGCGTCACGACCTGGCCCGGCTGGGTGCCCGGCCGCAGGTCGATCTCCTGCTCGCCGTCCAGCGTCTCCAGGTCGAGCACGGTGCCGAGGGCGGCCGCCGTCATCGGCACCTGGAGGGTGCAGTGCAGGTCGTCGCCGCGCCGCACGAACGTGTCGTGCGGCTTCTCGCGGATCTCGACGTACAGGTCGCCGGCGGGGCCGCCGCCGGGGCCGACCTCGCCCTGCGAGGTGAGCTTGATGCGCGTGCCGGTGTCCACGCCGGCGGGCACGTTGACCGTCAGCGTGCGGCGCGAGCGGACGCGCCCCTCGCCCGAGCAGTCGGCGCACGGCTCGGGGATGACCGTGCCAAAGCCCTGGCAGGCTGCGCACGGCGCGGTCGTCATGACCTGTCCGAGGAAGGAGCGGGCCACGCGCTGCACGTTGCCGCGGCCGTGGCAGACGTCGCAGGTCTTGAGGTCGGTGCCCGGCCGGCAGCCGTTGCCGCCGCAGGTGCCGCACACGACGGCGGTGTCGACCTGGAGCTCGCGCTTGGCGCCGAACGCCGCCTCCGCCAGGTCGATGTCCATCCGCACGAGGGCGTCCTGGCCGCGACGGGCGCGCGGCACGGGCCCGGCGGGCTGGCCGCCGCCGCCGAAGAAGGTCTCGAAGATGTCCTGGAAGCCGAAGCCGTTGCCGAAGCCGGCGCCCGCGCCGCCGGACGGCGAGCTCGGGTCCACGCCCATGTCGTACTGCTGGCGCTTGTCCGGGTTGGACAGCACCTCGTAGGCGCGGGCGACGTCCTTGAAGCGTTCCTCGCCGGCCTCGCCGGCGACGTCGGGGTGCAGCTCGCGCGCGAGCTTGCGGTACGACTTCTTGATCTGCTCGGCCGAGGCGTCACGGGGGACGCCCAGGATCTCGTAGTAGTCGGTCACAGGTCTCTCTTCGGTGACGTGTCGGTGACGTGCACGGTCAGGTCGGCTGGTTGGGGGATGCCGCCGCGGCCCGGTCAGCCGGGCAGCACCCGGGACAGGTAGCGGGCGACGGCCCGCACGGAGGCGATCGTGCCCGGATAGTCCATCCGGGTGGGGCCGATGGACCCCAGGATCGCCACGGTGTCGCCGTCGCCGCCGTAGCCGGAGGCGACGACGGAGGTCTCGGCGAGGCCGTCGAGGCGGTTCTCGTGCCCGATGCGGACGCCCACCCCGCCGCCCCGGCCGACGGGCTCGGCCGCCAGCTCGGTGAGGAGCCCGAGCAGCACGACCTGCTCCTCGAGCGCCTCGAGCACGGGGCTCAGGCCCTGCTCGAACCGCATGTCGGCCCGGGCCAGGTTGGCGGTGCCCGCCAGCACGATGCGGTCCTCGCGCTGCGCGCCGAGCGTGTCGACCACGAGGTCGGCGATGCCGCGGGCCAAGGGGGCGAGGGTGGCGTCCACCCCGGCCACGACGCGCGCGAAGGCCTCGGGCAGGTCGGCGAGCCCCTTGCCCGCCGCGGCGGAGTTGAGCCGCGCGCGCAGCTCGCTCAGCGTGCCCTCGTCGAGGGCACCGGGGTCGGGCTCCGGGCCGGCAGGGGCGTCCACGGCGACGACCGCGGGCTCCGCCCCCGGCCCGACGCCGACGTCGAGGAACCGCTGCTCCACGCGGCCGGCGTCGCTGATCACCACGACCAGCAACCGCGCGCCGCCGACGGGGACGAGCTCGAGGTGCCGGAGCCCCGCGAGCCGCAGCGACGGGTACTGGACCACCGCGACCTGGCCGGTGAGCTGGGCGATGAGCCGCCCGGCACGGCCGAGCACGTCGTCCATGTCGATCGCCTCGGACAGGAACGTCTCGATCGCCCGTCGCTGCGGGCTGGTGAGCGGCCGCACCTCCGCGAGCCGGTCGACGAAGAGGCGGTACCCCTTGTCGGTCGGGATCCGGCCGGCGGACGTGTGCGGCTGGGCGATGTACCCGGCCTCCTCCAGCGCCGCCATGTCGTTGCGGATCGTGGCGGGCGAGACCCCGAGACCGTGTCGCTCCGTGAGCACGCGCGACCCCACGGGCTCGCGCGTGTGGACGTAGTCCTCCACGATCGCGCGGAGCACGGCCAGGCGACGTTCCTCGCTCACGGTCCTCCTCGGGTCCGACGGGGTGATGCGGGCCCTCCTGCCCTGAGCGCCCACCCTTAGCACTCTCATGTCCCGAGTGCCATCCTACGCGGGCTCGCCGGAGGTCCGCGGGACCCGCGCCCGACACGCCGGGCCCCGGCCGGAACCCGCGCCGACCCGCACCCGCGCGCCGGGCTGAGGTACCCCGCGACCGTCTGAGGTACCCCGGCCCGCGAAGATCCGGCACCTGACCGATCCGCGCCGGTACCTCAGGAACGGAGGGTGGAACCACCGGCGGCCGTCCGGACCGGACGACGCCGAGCGGAGAAGGAGACCGGTGATGAACGAGTACCTGTACTACGACGAGTTCCGCGCCCGCCAGGTCGACCTGGAGCAGGCGGTGCGCCAGGAGGCGGCGGCACGGAGCGCCGCACGGCAGGCCCGTCACGCCCGCCGTCGGGCGACCGCCCGCCGCCGCCGCGCGACCCGCCGCTCCTGGGAGCTGCCCGCGGGCCTGGTCCGGCCCTGGCCGCAGTGACCGCCACCTCGGGCGCGGCGGCGCCCGCGGACGCGGCGGGGCCCCGTCCGGCCTGGCACGATGACGACGTGCCCACCCCAGCCGCCCCCTCGCCGCTCGTCGGCCGCGCCGCCGAGCTGACCTCCCTGCGCGAGGCGTTCACGAACGCCCGCGACGGCTCCGGCGGCGTGGTCGTCGTCGGCGGCGAGGCGGGCATCGGCAAGACGCGCCTCGTGACGGAGTTCCTCGCAGAGGTCGGCACGGAGATCGGGGCCGGCGACGCCGCGCCGCTCGTCCTGCACGGGCAGTGCGCCGACTCCGGCTCGGGCCCCCTCCCCTACGCCGCGCTCACCGGGGTCCTGTCCGACGTCGTCGACACGATCGGGCCGGAGGCGACGCTCGCCGCGGCCGGGCCGGCCGCGGACGCGCTCGGGCTCCTCGCGCCGCGCCTGGTCGACGTGCGGCGCGACGTCGACACCGGGCGCCTGCCCGAGGTGCTCGCCGACCTCATGACCGCGCGCGCCGGCGAGCGCCCGGTCGTCCTCGTCCTCGAGGACCTGCACTGGTCCGACGACGTCACCCGCACCGTGCTCGCCCGCCTGGCGCGTACCGCGCCCGCCACCACCCTGCTCGTCGTCGCCACCTACCGCAGCGACGACGTCGGGCGGCGCCACCCCTTGCGCACCACCCTGGCCGAGCTGGAGCGGGCGCGGCTCGCGACCCGCGTCGACGTGCCTCGCCTCGACGCCGCCGAGGCGACGCGGCTGTTCTGGTCCCTCGTCTCGAGGCGCCCCGACGCCCCCGACCTGCCCGGCACGGTGCTCGGCGAGCTCGTCGAGCGCAGCGAGGGTGTGCCGTTCTACGCCGAGGAGCTGGCGGACTTCGCCGGTGACGCACTGCCCGACTCGCTGCGCGAGCTGCTGCTCCTGCGCTACTCGTCCCTCAGCGACGCCGCCCAGCGCTTCTGCCGCACCGTCGCCGCGGCGGGCCAGCGGGCCCCGTACGAGCTGCTCGTCGCCATGCTCGGCGCGGGAGGCCTCGACGACGCGGAGGCCGCCGCCCGGGAGTCGGTCGACGCGCACGTGCTCGTGGCGGACACCGACGGCTACCGCTTCCGGCACGCGCTCATCCAGGAGTCGGTCGACGCCGAGCTCCTGCCCGGCGAGTCGCGCCGGCTGCACGCGGCGTGCGCGAGCGCGCTCGAGGACGGCGAGCGCACGCTCGCGCGGATCGCGGCCGCGGCCGACCACTGGTGGCGCGCCCGCCTGCCGGACCGGGCGCTCGCCTCGGCGGTCGAGGTCGTCGCGGTGCCCGAGACCTACGGGCAGGCGTCCTCCGCCGTGGTCGCCGCCGCGGGCGAGCGCGCGCTCGAGCTCTGGGAGCTGGTGCCCGACGCCGAGAAGGTCGCCGGGCTGCACCGAGCCGCCCTGCTGCGCCACGTGTCCGTCGCCCTGCAGGACTCCGCGCAGATCGACCGGGGGGCGGCGCTGGCCCGAGAGGCGGTGGCGGAGTGGCCCGCGGACGACCCCGCAGGGCGGGCGCAGGCGCTGTCGACCCTCGCCCACATCCTCGGCAAGGCCGGCGACCCGGGCTCGGACCAGATGCTCGACGAGGCGCTCGCCCTCCTGCCACCGGACGACCCCGCCGGCCGGGCCCCGCTGCTCCGGCTCAAGGCGCGGAACGCGATGATGGACCACCGCCACGGCGAGGCGATCGCGGCCGCCGGCGAGGCGCTCGCCGCCGCGACGTCGGTCGGCGACCGCCAGAACGCCTCGCTCGCCCTCAACCTCCGGGCGATGAGCCGCCTGGACCGCGGGGACCTCGACGCCCTGGACGAGCTCGAGCGGTCCCACGAGATGGCGGGCGACGACTGGCGCGCCCAGTGCCACTACTACACCAACGCGTCCGACACCCGCCTCAAGCTCGGCCAGTTCGCCGAGGCGGAGCACCTCGCCGAGTCGGGCGCGCAGTTCGCGCGCGCGCTCGGTGCCGGCTGGGCCACCCGAGCGATGCTCGAGGGGAACGTGGCGGAGGCGTGGATCGGGTCCGGCCGGTGGTCCGACGCCGAGGCGTGGTACGCGCGCTCCGTCCCGCTCGTCGACCCCAGCGACTACGCCGTGTACCTGGGCGAACGATGGACGTGGCTCACGATGTGGCGCGGTGACGTCGACGCCGCCCAGGCGCGGGCGCGGGTGCACCGCACGACCTGGCAGCGCTTCGGCCGGGTGGAGGAACAGATCCGGGCGCGGGTGTCGGGAACCCTGGCAGAGCTCGCCCTCCTGCGCGACGACCTGGACGACGCGCTCGACCTCGTCCGGATCGCCGTCGAGCCCGAGGCGCTGGGCCCGTTCTACCGGCTCACGACGCTCGCCGTCGCCGCGCGCGTGCTCGACCGCGCCCGGCGGGCGGGGCGGCAGGTCGACGTCGCGCCGTACCGTGCGGCGCTGGCGACGTGCACCGTGTGGCCGACCTACCCGACCTGGGCGGCGGTGTTCGCCGCCGAGCTCGGAGACGGGTCGTGGGAGGCGGTCGTCGCGGCCGACGGGCCCGCGCACCTGCGGCCCTACGCCCTGTACCGCGACGGGGCGTCGCTCCTGGAGGCCGGCGACCGCGCCACCGCGCGCGAGCGGCTGGACGCCGCCGTCGAGGCGGCGGACGCGATCGGCTGCGGCCTCGTGCGCGACCAGGCGCGCGCGCTGCTCACCGGCGCGGGCCTCGCCCGGGCCACCACCCGCGCACGGCAGCCCGACCGCGCGCTCACCGACCGCGAACGTCAGGTGCTCGAGCTCGTCGCCGAGGGTCTGACGAACGGGCAGATCGCGGAGCGGCTGTTCATCAGCCGCAAGACGGCGTCGGTGCACGTCTCCGCCATCCTGCGCAAGCTCGGCGTGTCCAGCCGCACGGAGGCGGCGGTCCTGGCGCGCGACGATCCGGCCTGACGTCGCCCGACGCACCTGTACACATGCCCTGAGCAGTCGTGTACGGACGGCCCCCTGGCGTCCTCCCTAGGCGTGACACCACACCCCGGCTGGAGGACATCATGGATCCGCACGTGTACGACATGCTCTTCGAGCGCCGTCAGGAGGAGCTCGAGCGCGAGGTCGCGCTGCGCCGCCTGGCGCACGAGCTCCACGCCTCGCGCCGCGCGCTCCGGGGCGCTGTCGCGGGCCTGGAGCCGTCGGGGCGGGCCGAACCGCCGCAGGCCCGGCGCCGCCCCGCGGTGGCCCCGCTGCACCGGCCGCGGCACGCGTGAGCGGAGCGCGCACGACATCACACCAGGCAGCTCACCAGGCATCACCGTCCGCGCGCCCGCCGGGTGCCACCCGACCGCGCGCGGCGCGGGTCGGGGGGAGCTCCCTGGCGGGGGGGACCGGAGGCTCAACCCCCGGGCCCGCC
>NZ_JBHTVC010000021.1:0-34214 GCF_042793275.1 Isoptericola sp. NPDC056578 | reverse complement strand
GTCTGGTTCCGACCGGACGGCGCGCGGCGCGTGTCGGGAGCTCCTCCGTCGCGGTCGCGACCGTAGGCTCACCGCCGTGCACGACCGCTACGGCTCCGACGTCCTGTCCTCCTCCGGCTCCCGCGCCCCGGGCGCCCCGGACGGCTCCGCCCATCACCGCCGCCGGCCCGTGTCCCGTCCCCGCGCGGCCGACCACGGCCTCGTGGTCGAGGAGGTCACGACGGGCTGGGTGGGCGCCGTCGTGCGCGTGGAGAAGTCGGGCGGCGTCCACCTCGTGGTGCTGGAGGACCGGCGCGGTCGCACCCGGTCGTTCCCCCTGGGCCCGGGCTTCTGGGTGGACGGGCAGCCGGTGGAGCTGACGGCCCCGGTGACCACCCGCGCCCCGGAGCGACCCACCCGGACGGCGTCGGGCTCCGTGGCGGTGCACGACCAGCGCGCCCGGGTGGCCCGCGGGTCGCGCATCTGGGTGGAGGGCAAGCACGACGCCGAGCTGGTCGAGAAGGTGTGGGGCGACGACCTGCGCGTCGAGGGCGTCGTGGTCGAGCTGCTCGACGGCGTGGACAACCTCGCGGACGCCCTCGACGAGTTCGCCCCGACGCCGGAGCGGCGGGTCGGCGTCCTGGTCGACCACCTGGTGCCCGGCTCGAAGGAGCGGCGCCTCGCCGACGACGCCCTGAAGCGGGTGCCGCGCGGCACCGTCGTCGTGCTCGGCCACCCGTACGTCGACGTGTGGCAGGCCGTGAAGGCGGAACGGCTCGGGCTGGCGTCGTGGCCCACCATCGAGCGGGGCACGGAGTGGAAGCGTGGCATCCTGCGGGAGCTGGGCTGGCCGGCGTCGACCACCGAGGACGTCGGCCGCGCGTGGCAGCGGATCCTCGCGACCGTGCGGGACTACCGCGACCTCGACCCGGCCCTGCTGGGCCGGGTCGAGGAGCTCATCGACTTCGTGACGGCCTGACCGCGCCTCCCGGGAGGGTCAGCGCGTGGTGATGCCGTCCCGCTGCGCGTAGGCGTTGACCTTCTCCGAGACGGAGATGACAGCCATGAAGAACTCCAGGGTGATGCGGGCGAGCGCCAGGTACACGAGCGCGATGATCCACCCGAACACGAGGTACAGGATCCCGCCCCAGATCGACTGGGAGAACGTGGCGACGAGGCCGGAGAGCCACGCCAGCGCGACCAGCACCGTGACGATGATGTAGACGACCTTCACCACGCTGGGCGTGATGTAGCGGCTGAAGGAGTAGTCGAACAGCGCGCTGAGGAAGCCGCTGCCCTCGCCGTGCGGCGTGATCGGCCCCGCCGACCGGTCCGGCGGGTACTCGGAGCCGGGGTACAGGCCCGGGTCGGGCATCTGCCCCTCGTACGGCTGCTGCGGCTGGGCGTAGGGCTGGTCGCCGTAGGGCGGCTGGCCGCCGTGCGGCGGCGGGCCGGCGGGCGGCTGCTGCCCGTACGGCGCGTGCGGTGCCGGCTGGCCCGGCGGGGGCTGGTGTCCCGGCTGCTGCGGCGGCTGCTGCGGGTCGCCGGGCTGCTGCGGCGTGTTCTCGCTCATCGTTCCTCCTGAGTGGTTCGGGCGACGCACCCGGCGGGGTCGGCGCCTCCGCCCACTCTGGCCGCACCCGATCGGCTCCGCCACCGCACGTGACCACCGCAGATGCGCGAGGATGGCCCCATGAGCACCCCGCCGTACGGACCGCCGCCGCAGCAGCCGCCGGCGGGTCCGCCCCCCGGACAGCCGCCCTACGGCGGCCCACCACCGGGCCAGCCGCCCTACGGCGGACAGCCTCCAGGTCAGCCTCCGTACGGCTACGGGCCGCAGCCGCTCTCGCCGTCGGACGAGCGCACCTGGGCGCTGGTCGCCCACCTGGGTCCGCCGGTGCTCTCCCTGCTGAGTCTCGGCCTTCTCGGGTTCCTCACGCCGCTGCTGATCTGGCTGTTCCTGCGCGACCGCAGCGCGTACGTGGGGGACCAGGCCAAGGAGTCGCTGAACTTCCAGATCACGCTGCTCATCGGCTACGTCGTCGGCTGGATCACGGTGTTCCTGCTCGTCGGGTTCGTGATCCTGCTCGCGGTCTGGGTCCTGTCGATCGTCTTCGGCATCCTCGCCGCGGTCGCCGTGAACCGCCACGAGGCGTACCGCTACCCGCTGAACATCCGCCTGATCTCCTGACCGACCCCGCCGCGCGGGAATCGAGCGAGCTGACCTGCTCGAACGAGCCGTTCGAGGAGCAGGTCAGCACGCTCGACGCGGTTCAGGGGGTGAGCTCGCGGACGACGGAGTCCGCGAGGAGGCGGCCCCGCCGGGTGAGGACGACGCGCCCCCGGACGGCGGCGACCCCGTCGAGCAGACCGCGGGCCACCAGCCCGGCGACCGCCGCACGGCGGGACGGGTCGAGCGCCGCGACCTCCAGCCCCTCGCGCACGCGCACCCCCAGCAGCACGCGCTCGAGCTGGGCCTCGGCGGGCGTGAGCAGCTCGCGCCCCGCGCCCGGCGACGCGCCGTCCTCCAGGAGCGCGGCGTAGCGCCGCGGGTGCTTGACGTTCCACCAGCGCACGCCGGCGTGCTCCCCCTCGCGCGGCTCGGCCGACGGAGCCGCGACGTACGAGTGCGCGCCGGGACCGATCCCCCACCAGTCGTCGCCGCGCCAGTAGGCGAGGTTGTGCCGGCAGGCGTGCTCCGGCCCGCGTGCCCAGTTGCTCACCTCGTACCAGCCGAGGCCCGCCTCGGTGAGCAGGTCGTCGGCCAGCTCGTACTTGGCGGCCTGGTCGTCCTCGTCGGGCAGCGCGATCTCCCCGCGGCGCACCTGGGCGTACATCTTGGTGCCCGGCTCGACGACGAGCGCGTACGCCGACACGTGGTCCACGCCGGCGGCCAGCACGGCGTCGAGGGACGCACGCCAGTCGTCCAGCGACTCACCCGGCGTGCCGTAGATGAGGTCGAGCGAGACGTCGAGGCCCGCGTCGCGGGCCCAGGCGACGACGTCGGGGACGCGGCGCGGGTCGTGGGTGCGCTCCAGCGTGGCCAGCACGTGCGGCACCGCCGACTGCATGCCGAACGAGACCCGGGTGAACCCGGCGTCCGCGAGCAGCCTCAGCGAGTCGGGCGTCACCGAGTCCGGGTTGGCCTCGGTGGTGACCTCGGCACCGTCCGCCAGCCCCCAGGCGTCGTCGACCCCGCGCAGGATCCGCGCCAGGTCCGCGGCGGGCAGCATCGTGGGCGTGCCGCCGCCGAAGAAGACCGTGGACACCGGGCGCGCCCCCAGGCCCGCGTCGTCGAGCACCCGCGCGGCGAGGTCCACCTCGCGCAGCGCCGTCGTCGCGTACGCCGCCTGGTTGGCACCGCCACCCAGCTCGGACGCCGTGTACGTGTTGAAGTCGCAGTAGCCGCAGCGCACCGAGCAGAACGGCACGTGCACGTACACGCCGAACGGTCGGCCGTCGCCGTCCGGAGCGGACAGAGAGGGCCGCACCCACTGCGGCAGCGCGCCGTCGTCGGGCACGGGCGTGCCGTCAGGCAGCGCGGGCACTACTTCTTCTTGTCCTTGGCGTCCTTGCCGCCGCCGCCGTCCGAGGAGAGCGCGGCGATGAAGGCGTCCTTCGGGACCTCGACGGACCCGATGTTCTTCATGCGCTTCTTGCCCTCCTTCTGCTTCTCCAGCAGCTTGCGCTTCCGGCTGATGTCGCCGCCGTAGCACTTGGCGAGCACGTCCTTGCGCATGGCGCGCACCGTCTCGCGGGCGATGACGCGGGCGCCGACGGCGGCCTGGATCGGCACCTCGAACTGCTGGCGCGGGATGATCTCCTTGAGCTTCGCCGTCATCATGACGCCGTAGTCGTACGCCTTGTCCTTGTGCACGATGGCGCTGAACGCGTCCACCTGCTCGCCCTGCAGCAGGATGTCGACCTTCACGAGGTCGGCCGCCTGGTCGCCCGAGGGCTCGTAGTCCAGCGACGCGTAGCCGCGGGTGCGGGACTTGAGGTGGTCGAAGAAGTCGAACACGATCTCGGCGAGCGGCAGCGTGAACCGCAGCTCGACGCGGTCCTCCGACAGGTAGTCCATGCCGAGCATCTGGCCGCGGCGGTCGTTGCACAGGCCCATGACCGTGCCCACGAACTCGCTCGGCGCGAGGATGGTCGCGCGCACCACGGGCTCGCGGACCTCCTTGATCTTGCCGCCCGGGAACTCCGACGGGTTGGTCACCTTCACCTCGGTGCCGTCGTCGAGCGTGACGTCGTAGACGACGTTCGGGGCGGTGGAGATGAGGTCGAGGTCGAACTCGCGCTCGAGCCGCTCGCGCACGATCTCCAGGTGCAGCAGGCCGAGGAAGCCGACGCGGAAGCCGAAGCCGAGCGCCACCGACGTCTCGGGCTCGTAGTTGAGCGCGGCGTCGTTGAGCTTGAGCTTGTCGAGGGCGTCGCGCAGCGCCGGGTAGTCGGTGCCGTCCACCGGGTAGAGGCCGGAGAACACCATCGGCTTCGGGTCGCTGTACCCGCCGAGCGCCTCCGAGGCGGGCTTGGCCATGTTGGTGACGGTGTCGCCGACCTTCGACTGGCGCACGTCCTTCACGCCCGTGATGAGGTAGCCGACCTCGCCGACGCCGAGCCCCTTCGTGACGATCGGCTCCGGCGAGATGACGCCGATCTCGAGCAGCTCGTGCGTGGCGCGCGTCGACATCATCGCGATGCGCTCGCGCGGGTTGAGGTTGCCGTCCACGACCCGCACGTACGTGACCACGCCGCGGTAGGTGTCGTAGACCGAGTCGAAGATCATCGCGCGGGCGGGGGCGTCCGCGTCGCCGACGGGGGCCGGGATGCGCTCGACGATCCGGTCCAGGAGCGCCTCGACGCCCTCGCCGGTCTTGCCGGAGACCTTGAGGACGTCCTCGGGGTCGCCCCCGACCAGTCCCGCGATCTCCTCGGCGTACTTCTCCGGCTGCGCGGCCGGCAGGTCGATCTTGTTGAGGACCGGGATGATCTCGAGGTCGTTCTCCATCGCCAGGTACAGGTTGGCGAGCGTCTGCGCCTCGATGCCCTGCGCCGCGTCGACCAGCAGGACGGCGCCCTCGCAGGCCGCGAGCGAACGGGAGACCTCGTACGTGAAGTCGACGTGCCCCGGGGTGTCGATCATGTTGAGCGCGTGGGCCTCCTCGCCCACCTGCCAGGGCATGCGCACGGCCTGCGACTTGATGGTGATGCCGCGCTCGCGCTCGATGTCCATCCGGTCGAGGTACTGCGCCCGCATGGCCCGCGGCTCGACGACGCCGGTGAGCTGCAGCATGCGGTCGGCGAGCGTCGACTTGCCGTGGTCGATGTGCGCGATGATGCAGAAGTTGCGGATGAGCTCGGGCGCCGTGGCGTTCGGCTCGATGCGCGCACGCAGCGCGGGTCCGGGGATGGGCAACGCGATTCGCTCCGTCAGGGTCGCTGGATGGGTGTCGTCGGTGGTGACGAGGCCCGGCCATTGTCCCATGAGGTTGTCCCCCGGGGTCCCGCGGGCCTGTCCCACGTGCGTGCGTCGTGCACCGCTGCGTACGGTCGAGGTCCACCGACCGACGTGACGGGAGGAGCCCCCGACATGACCGACACCGCAGACCTGACCGGGAAGCGCGTGCTGGCGATCGTGACGAGCTACGGCGTCGAGCAGGACGAGCTGGTGGTACCGCTCGACCACCTGCGAGCCGCCGGCGCCGAGGTGGTCGTCGCCTCGAACGAGCCGGGCGACGTGCGCACGCTCGTCGGCGACAAGGACCCGGGGCGGCCCGTTCCCGCCGACACGACCTACGACGCCGTCGATCCCGAGGGCGTCGACCTGCTGCTGGTGCCGGGCGGCACGATCAACGCCGACGCCCTGCGCCTGCAGGAGGCCGCGATCGGGCTCGTCACGACGTTCGCGCACTCGGGCAGGCCGGTCGCCGCCATCTGTCACGGTCCGTGGGCGGTGGTCGAGGCGGGGTGCGTCGGCGGTGCGACCTTGACGTCATACCCGTCCCTGGCCACCGACGTGCGCAACGCGGGCGGGCGCTGGGTGGACCGGTCGGTGGTGCGCGACGACGGCGCCGGCTTCCCCCTCGTGACGTCCCGGACCCCCGACGACCTGGACGACTTCCTCCGCGAGGTCGACGCCCTGCTCGACTCCTGAGGCCTTCGGCCGGGGCGGTGCCGGGCGCTAGCCTCGGCGTCATGCCGCCGTCGCCCGCCGCCCCGCAGCCCCGCCCCGTCGTCGACCCGCGCACGGGGCGGCGCACCGACGCTGGTCCGGAGCCCGACCGGCTCGCACTCCTCGCGCACCTCCAGGACGAGTTCGCCGCCACGGTGCCCGACGTCGCACCGGTCGCGCCCGTCCCGGCCTGCGGCGACTGGCGCGCGGCCGAGCTGGTGCTGCACCTCGCGGGCGTGCACCACTGGGCGGCGGGGATGGCCCTGGGCGACCCCTCGCGCGACGAGGACCTGCCGGCCCCCGACCCCACGGGTCCCGACGGCGGGATCGCGGCCCTCGCCGCGCTCTACCGCCGGCACGCCGCCGACCTGCGCGCGACGCTCGACGCCGCAGGGCCGGACGGCGCCGCGCGGACGCTGCTCGGCGACGGGCCGGCGTCGTTCTGGTGGCGCCGCCAGTCCCACGAGACGCTCGTGCACCTGCACGACCTGCGCGCCGCGCGGCTGGGATCCGGCCCGGGCGCGCTGGACACGGTCACCCTCGCCCCCGAGGTCTGGGCCGACGGCGTCGACGAGGTCGTGACGATGTTCCAGCCGCGGCAGGTGCGGCTCGGCCGGGCGGCGCCGCTCACCGACCGGCTCCGGGTGGTCGCCTCCGACGTCGGCTGGTCGTGGACGCTCGGCGCCCCGACGGCCGACGATGCCGATCTCGATGCCGATGCCGACGCCGACGCCGACGCGACGCTCACCACGACGGCGCAGCGGCTCGACCTGCTGCTGTGGGGGCGGCTCACGCCCGCGGAGGCCGGCGCCGTCGTCGAGGGCGACCTCGACGCCGCGCGGCGTGTGCTCGCCGGGCCGCTCGTGCCCTGAGGCCCGGGCGGTCGCCGCCGGGGTACCGATGAGTCGCGGCGGGTCGCCCGGTCCCACCCGACATGAGCGACGACACCGCAGGCACCGCAGGCCCCCCGAGCGCGGCGGCCACCGCGTGCGCCACCGCGACCGTCACCACCGCGCGCGGCGACCGCGTGACCTACGACCTGCGGGGCACGGGCCCCGCGGTCGTCTTCGTCGCGGGCGCCGGGCCGTTCCGCGCCGTCGACCCGGTGACGACCCGCACGGCCGAGATCCTGGCGGCGGCAGGCGTCACGACCGTGGTCTACGACCGGCTCGGCCGGGGCGACTCCCCCGCCGCCGGTCGCCTCGACCTGGACCGCGAGCTGGACGCCGTGGCCGCGGTGCTCGACGTTGCGGGCGGACCCGCCGTGCTCTGCGGGCACTCGTCGGGCTGCGCGATCTCGCTGCGGGCGGCGGACCGGGGCCTCCCCGTCCTCGGGCTCGCGTTGTGGGAGGCCCCGCTGGAGTCCGGGGCCGGCGAGACGGCCGCCTGGGCGGCCGAGATCGAGCGGCGGATCGACGCCGGCGACCTCGAGGGCGCCACCGAGCACTTCATGAAGGACATGCCGCCCGAGTGGCTCGCCGGGGCCAAGGCGTCGCCGGAATGGCCCGCGATCGCAGCGTCCGTCGTCTCGCAGCGGGCCGACGCCCAGGCGCTGACCTGGGCGACGCGGGCGTTGCGCGACGGCGAGCTCTCCGGCATCCAGGTGCCCCTGCTCGCCATGACGGGGACGCGGACCTTCCCCGGCATGCCGGAGGCCGCGGCGGACCTCGCGTCCGCGGTGCCCGACGGCACCGCCGAGACCGTCGCGGGCGCCGACCACTCGTGGGACCCGGAGGCGATGGGCGACCGGCTGGTGCGGTTCGTGCTCGAGTGAGCCGCACGTAGGCTGTCCGCCGTGGCGAACCGATGGCTGAACCTGCTGGTGGATGTGCTGCGCTCGGCGACCCGCCCGTCGTCGCGCGGCTCCGCGCGACCCACCTCGACCACCCGCCCCCCGACGGCCAGGCCGTCGAACCGGCGCGGGACGACGACGCCCGCCCGGGACGCCGGATACCCCGGCGACTACACCGGCACGGTGCGCCCGGTGTACTCCCCGAGCCTGGACGGCGAGCCCGACCCGGGCGAGGTCGTGTGGACGTGGGTGCCGTACGAGGAGGACCACAGCCAGGGCAAGGACCGGCCGGTGCTGCTCGTGGGCCGCGACGGCCCGTGGCTGCTGGCCCTGCAGCTCACCAGCAAGGACCACGACCGCGACGCCGCGCAGGAGGCGCGGTACGGCCGGTTGTGGATGGACGTCGGCGCCGGGGCGTGGGACCCGCGGAAGCGCCCGAGCGAGGTGCGCCTCAACCGGATCCTCCGCGTCGACCCGGGGAAGGTCCGGCGCGAGGGCGCGGTGCTCGACCGGAAGACGTTCGACGCCGTGGTCGAGGCGATGGGTCGGGCGAGGGCCTGAGGATCAGGATCGGGAAGCGACCCGGGAACTGACCCGGGGGCAGGAACGCCGGGGCGCATCTCACAGGACGGGCCCGCGCACGCGGTTCTGCCGGCTGGCCCCCTCTGCTATCGTTGATGTTTGCGTGTCCGCCCAGGTCGGCGGGCACAGCCGCAGTTCCTCTCCACGGGTTCCCCACCCCAGTCCCGGAGCTGTGGCCGCCCTCTACGACCTATCCGCTCGCCGGCAGGCGAACACACCAGGAAGTCCACACGTGGCAAACATCAAGTCCCAGATCAAGCGCATCAAGACGAACGAGAAGGCGCGCCTGCGCAACAAGGCCGTCAAGTCTGAGCTGAAGACCTACGTGCGCAAGGTGCGCGAGGCCGTCGCCGCGGGCGACAAGGAGGCCGCTGCCACCGCGCTGCAGGCCGCTTCCCGCAAGCTCGACAAGGCCGTCTCGAAGGGCGTCATCCACGCCAACCAGGCCGCGAACCGCAAGTCGGCCATCGCGAAGCAGGTCGAGGCGCTCTGAGTCGCCTGTAGTCGTCGCGCTCCGTCCGCCTGACGCCTCTCACGTCGGGCCGGACCGGCCAAGACTCCGCAAGGGCGCCGCACCCACCGGGTGCGGCGCCCTTCGCGCGTCTCCGGCCAGGACAGGCGCTGTGAGGGTCAGCCGCGGCGGGAGCGGGCGATCGTCAGCACGGCCTTCTCGACGGCGTAGACGGGGTCGCGGCCGCCGCCCTTGACGTCGGCATCGGCCTGCGCGACGGCGCCGATGGCGGTCGCGAGGCCCTCCGGGGTCCAGCGGGAGAGGTCCCGCTGAGCGTTGCGGACCTGCCAGTCCTGCAGCCCCAGCTGCCGCGCGGTGGCCGCTCCGCCGCGGATCGCCGCGACCCGCGCGAGGGTGCGCAGACGCAGTGCGAGGGCGGCGACGATCGGCACCGGGTCGGCGCCCGTCGCCAGGGCGTGGCGCAGGAGCGCGACCGCACCCCCCGTGTCCCCCGCGACCGCTGCGTCCGCGACCTTGAACCCCGTCGCCTCGACGCGGCCGCCGTAGTACCGGTCGACCACGGTCTCGCTGATGGTGCCGGTCGTGTCGGCGACGAGCTGGGAGCAGGCGGACGCAAGCTCGCGCAGGTCCGTACCCAGGGCGTCGACGAGCGCCCGGACCGCCGCCGCGTCCGCCCGGCGCCGCGCGGCGCGGAACTCGGCCGTCACGAACTGCACCTTGTCGGCGTCCTTGGAGATCGGCTCGCACTCGAGCACGGGGGCACCGCTGGCGACGATCGCGTCGAGCATCTTCTTGCCCCGCTGCCCACCGCCGTGCACCACCACGACGACCGTCTCCGGGTCGGGCGCCGCGACGTACGCGACCACGTCCGCGACCAGGTCCTCCGTGGCCGCCTCGGCGCCCCGCACGACGACGACGCTCGGCTCGCCGAACAACGACGGGCTGGCGGCGACGACGAGCTGACCGGCGGCGTAGGTGCCGCCGTCGAGCTCGGCCTTCTCGGTGGTGGCGTCGCGCTCGCGCGCCAGCCCGACGATGCCGTCCACGGCCCGCTCGGCGAGCAGCCCCTCCGGTCCGCGCACGAGGAGCACCGGGGCCAGCGTGGGGTCGTCCCACGGCCGGCTGTTCGCCGAGGACCTCCCCTTGCGGGCGGGGCGGGGCTGTCGGGACGTGGAGGCGGCGGGCACGCCCCCAGCCTGCCACGAGCCGCCGACTCTCCCGCCCACCCGTGCTTTCCCCCCCTCGCTCGAGCGGACCGGGTCGTCGCGGCGGGCACGCTAGCCGCACGCGAGGCCGATCCCGTCGTCCCGGCCGACGAGCGCCGCGGTGCCGCACTCGTCGGTCCGGACCAGCGCGGACCCCTCGGACGCGTAGAGGGCGAGCGCGTCGTCGGTCGGGTGCCCGTAGGTGTTGTCGGCGCCGACGCTCACGAGCGTGACGCGGGGCGAGAGGTGCCGGGCGAGCGCCGCGGACTGGGACCGCGACCCGTGGTGGGCCATCTTCACGACGTCGACGTCGGCCGCCCGCCCCGTGGCGGCGAGGTCGGCGGCGAGGGCTTCCTGGCCCGGCTCCTCGAGGTCGCCGAGCGCGACGACGTCGAGCCCGGCGGCGGTGCGCAGCTCGAGGGCCACGCTGGCGTCGTTCGCACCGTCGCCCTCGTCCCCGCCGCCCGACCCGGCGGAACGCGCCCCGCCCGCGGCCGCCAGCACCTGCCAGGTCGCCGAGCCCGCCGAGCCCACGTCCCCGACGGCCGCCGCACGGACGGGCACCCCCGCCGCCGCGAGCGCGGACCGCACGGCCGCCGCCTGGCCCGCCGGTTCGTCGAGCGGCGAGACCAGCGCGGCCGTGACCGAGCGCCCCCGCAGCACGGCGGCGAGCCCGCCCACGTGGTCGGCGTGGAAGTGGCTGAGGACGAGCAGGTCCACGGTCGTGACGCCCAGCCGGTCGAGGCAGCGGCCGGCCGCCGCGCCGTCGGGGCCGACGTCCACCACGACCGCGGACGACGGACCCGTGCGCACCGCGAGCGAGTCGCCCTGCCCGACGTCGCAGGCGGCCACCTGCCAGTCGTCCGGGACCGCGTGGCCCGCCCCGGCGAGCCGGGGCACGGCGACCACGAGGACCGCCAGCAGCAGGACGCCGGCCAGACCCGCCACCGTGGCCGTCCGCACGCGGCCGTGCCGCAGCGTCGTCCGCCGGACCTGTCGCCGCACCCGGCGCACGGCGCGTGGTGCGGCTTCGCGCCACTCCCGTCGCCAGCCCTCGCCGGGCGACCGGCGCAGGACGAGCGCGAGGACCGCGACCGTGAGCAGCGTCAGCGCCAGCACCCCGAGCGGCCCGGCGGGCCAGGGCAGGCGGGCGCCCGGCACGCTGGCGAAGGTCTGGGCCACAGAGGCGATCCACCCCGTCGCGAGACCCGCCAGCCACGCGACGGGCAGGGCCGCTCCCGGCGCCCACGGGGCGAGCAGCGTGGCCACGAGCCCGAGCACGGTGGCCGGCACCAGTGCGGGGGTCGCGAGCAGGTTCGCCGGCACCGACATCAGCGGCACGTGCGGGTCGAGCAGGAGCAGCGCCGGCCCGCAGGCGGCCTGCGCGGCCCACGGGACTGCGAGCGCGAACGCGAGCGGACGTCCGGTCCACGGCGCGAGCCGGCGGGCGATCGGGCCCGCCAGGAGCACGAGGCCCGCGGTCGCCGCGCACGACAGGACGAAGCCGTAGGACCGCGCGAGCCACGGGTCGACGACGAGCAGCACGGTCGCCGCCGCGGCGAGGGCCGGGGCGCCCGCGGACGGCCGACCCAGCGCCAGCGCGAGCAGCGCGGCGGCGCACGTCCACGCGGCCCGGAGCACGCTGGGCTCGGGCCGGACGAGCAGGACGAAGCCCGTCGCGGCGATCGCGACCACGCCGACGCGCAGCGCGCGGGGGGCCCGCGCCAGCGCGCACAGGGCGGTGAGCGCGGCCACCACGATCGCGAAGTGGCCCCCGGACACCGCGGTGACATGGGTGAGGCTCGTGACCCGCATCGCTTCGTCGACGGCCTCGGGCACGCGGCTCGTGTCGCCGACGGCGACGCCCGGCACCAGCCCGCGTGCCTGAGCGTCCAGGGACTCGGTGACCTCGAGCAGCGCCGACCGCATCGTGTGCGTCGCGCGCAGCAGGGCCGTCGGCGGCGCGCGCTCGGCCACCGGTCCCGCCGCCGTCAGCCTGGCCAGCGGGCCGTCGCCCGCGTCGACCGGGCGCAGCACCCCGGAGACGGAGACCGTCGCCCCGTAGCGCGGCGCCGCACCGGCCGCCGTGACCTCGACGAGCCCGGCGGTGGACGACGCGACACCGCGCGCCGTCACCTGCCGCGCGGCCACCTGCCAACGCTCGCCGTCGCCGAAGACGGCCGGCCGCGGCTCCGACACGACGCGACCGACCAGCTCGGCCTGCGCACCCTGTCCGGCCAGCGACCGCAGCGGCGCCTGCCGTGCCGCCTGGGCGTGCACCCCGAGCGCCACGGCCGCCAGGCACGCCAGCGCCACGACGACGTGCCTGGCCGTGGGCCGTGCCGCGCCCACCCGGACCGTCTCCGGCAGCTCCGGCCGCGGGCGGCGTCGCGGGCGGGAGCGGCGCGACCACCGCGACACCAGGAGGGCCACCGTCCCCGCGCCGACGCAGACGAGCACCGCACCGACGGCCACCACGCCGGCCCAGCCCTGGACCGGACCGGTGAGTGCCCAGGCCGCCACCCAGGCCACCAGGCCGGCGGGCACCAGGCGCAGGTCCGTGCGCCGGACCGGCGGCGTGGCGACCGCCCGTCGGTCCCCCGGGTCGACGACCGATCGCGCCCGCCCCCACGGGCCGGCATCCGAACCGTGGGAGTCGGACGGGCCCGTCACAGCGTGACCAGGTCACGGACCTGCCCGAGGACCGACGGGCCGATCCCGGACACCTCGTCGAGCTCGTCGACGCTGGTGAACGGCCCGTTCTCGTCGCGCCACGCGACGATCCGCCCGGCCAGGGCGGGGCCGATGCCGGGCAGCGCCTCGAGCTCCGCCGCTCCCGCGGAGTTGAGGTTCACGGCGCCGCCCGCCGCGGCGTCCGACCCGCCTCCCGGCCCGTCCCCGCCGCTCTCGTCCGCCGCCCCAGCGGACGCCGGGAGCTGCTCCCCCGGCCTCGGCACACGGATCTGCTCGCCGTCGACGACCGCCCGCGCCAGGTTGAGGGCCGCGGCGTCGGCGCGCCGGGTCGTGCCGCCGGCCGCGGCCACGGCGTCCGCCACGCGGGCGCCCGACGGGACCGTGACCAGCCCGGGCTCGCGCACCTCGCCCACGACGTGCACCACCACGGTGCCCGGCGCCGGCGTCGCCCCGGGCGTCCCGGGCGTCCCGGCGGGAGGGTCTCCCGCGCCGCTGTCGGCCGAGACTGCCGCGTCCGCGGCCGTGGACGGGCCGGCGGACGCCGACGACGGACCGGTGGGGACCCCGGACGACGCGCTCGCGTCGGCGAGGGTGATGACGTCGTCGGGCCGTGCGGACGCGACCACCGCGACGACGACGGCCACGAGCAGGATGGCGACGGAGGCCACGACCGCCGCCCGCAGCCCGATCGACCAGCGTCGCGCGCCGCCGCCGTCGTCGTGCCCGTCGACGGGGTGCCCGTGCGCCGCCGTGTACGCGGCGGCGACGTGCTGCGCCGACCGGCGGGCACGCAGGCGGTCGGCGAGCTCGTCATCCTCGACCGGCGCGGCCCACGGCGGCGGGCCGACCGGGGGTCCGCCGTCGGGACGCTCCTGGTGGTCACGACCGGGTTCACGACCGGGACCACGACCGGGGTCACGACCCGGCGGGCCACCTGCGTCCTCGCGCAGGGCGTGCCAGGCCCGCAACCGAGCGGCGGCCTCGCCGAGGGCCCGGTCCGGCTCCGGTCCGGAGCTGCCCGGCCGGTCGTCGCCCTCCGCCGGCGTGCGGGGCCGAGGCGGCACGCCGGCGTCCGACGGCGGGAAGGTGGCCGGTGGCGGGGCGTCCGCTCCGCCGTGGTCGGGAGGCAGCGTGGTGGTCACGCCGCGACGCTAGGGTCGCCGCCGCCCCGACGGGTGTCGCACGAGGCCACCTGTGGACGGCGCGCTCCTGGGGGCAGGCTCCTCAGCGCACGACGTCGTCCGGACGTCCGCCCAGCTCGGCCACGACGACGGCGAGAGCGCCCGGGCCGACGTGCGCGCCGAGCACCGCGCTCACGGGCGTCACGAACGGCTCGGCCCCGGTCTCCGCGGCGAGCCGGGCCGCGAGCTCGCCGGCCCGCTCGGGGACGCCGAGGTGGTGCACGGCCACGCCCGGCCGCTCGCACGTCTCGGCGCGCCGCACCGCGACCTCGACCAGCCGGTCGGTCGCCGCCCGACGCGTCCGGACGCGCTGCGTCATCTCGATCGCTCCGTCGCGCATGCCGAGGATGGGCCGCACGCCGAGGGCCGTGCCGAGCGCGGCAGCCGGGGCGGACAGCCGCCCACCGCGGCGCAGGTGGTCGAGCGAGTCCACGAGGAACACGGTCGTGCTCGACTCAGCGACCTGCCGCGCGCGGGCCGCGACGGCCGCGGCGTCGCCCCCTGCGGCGGCGCACCGCGCCGCCTCCAGCGCCGCGAACCCGAGGGCCATCGCGACGGTCCGGGAGTCGACCGCCCGCACGGGGATCATGGCGCGGTGCCCGGCGCTCGCGGCGACCTCGACGGTGCCGGACAGAGCCCCCGACAGGTGCACGCCGACGACGGCCCGCGCACCGGCCGCGGCGAGGTCGCGGTAGACGACGCCGAACTCGGCAGGTGCGGGCTGCGACGTGCTCAGCCGTTCGCCCGCCGCGATGCGCGCGGCCACCTCCTCGGGCGTGATGTCGACGCCCTCCCGCCACGACTCCTCCCCCGCCACGACACGGAGCGGGACGACGACGGGCGCGACGGCACCGTCGGCGACGGCGGGCAGGCAGGCGGTCGAGTCGGTGACGACGCGGACGGCCGGAGATTCCATGGGCATCGGCGGGGAGTCTACCGACGCCGCCCGGACCGCCCGGGCGGCATCGGTCGTCACTCGTGGTCGTGCGCCTCACCGTCGTGCGCCTCGTGGTCGTGCTCGTCGGTGGCGCTCGCCTCCGCGTCGCCCGAGACCCCGGAGATCTCGTTCGGCGCGACGTCCAGCTGGGCGGACTTCCAGACCTCGCCGGACTCCACGTCCACCGCGTGCACGGACTTCGTCGCCGGGTCGGTGACGTACACGGACCCGTCGAGGGCGAGCACCGCGGGGCGCGGCTCCTGCCACTCGGCAGGCTCCTCCCAGGCGTCGATCACCGGGATCGAAGTCGTGAGCTTCCCGCTCTCCGGGTCGATGACGTGCAGCGAGCCGTCGGTGCCCAGCACGAGCGCCTCGCCGTCGTCGCCGCGGGCCAGGGAACGGAACGTGTAGCTCGAGGGCAGGTCGACCAGCGACAGGTCCCCGCTACGCGTGTCGACGAGCGAGACGCGCGTGGGCCGCTCCAGCTCCGCGTCGGGGTCCGTCTTGTAGTCGCCGAGCACGACGGGCGACTCCTCGGAGCCGGCCTGGTTGCCGATGCGTCCGTAGGCGTCAGGTGCCTGCACCTTGGTGAGCTCGCCGTCCGCGTAGACGAGGACGCCGTCCTCGCAGCCCACGACGACGGCCTCGTCGGCCGCGACCGCCTCGCCGTGCACGCCCGGGCAGTCGTCGCTCGCCGCGATCTCCTCGTCGTCGGCGTCCAGGACGCGCACGCCGGAGCGCGACTCCTCGGTGCCCTCGGTGACGAGGAGCGAGTCGTCCCCGAGCTCGACCGCGACGCCGTGGTGCGCCGACGGCGTCGTCAGCTCGCGGACGGGGGCCTCGCCCTCGGCGACGTGGGCGGGGTCGAGCACGCGTACCTGCCCCGTGCCGTCGTCGAACAGCACGGTGCGGCCGCCGTGCACGACGACGTGGCCGGGCTCCTGCGCGGCATAGGTGACGTCGGTGAGGCGCGGCTCGGACGTCCAGTAGTGGTGGTGGTCGCCGTGCGCCTCCGCCCACGCGCCGAGGTCCAGGGCGCGGAAGCCGCCGGTGGTGGAGGCGAGCAGGTGACGGCCGTCGCCGGCCGGGTTGAGGCGGGTGAAGCCCTCGAGCGGCAGGTCGGCGACCTGCTCCAGCGTCTGCGCGTCGAGGACGACGACGCCGCCGTCGTAGGTGAGCGCGACGCGGGCGGTCGCGGCGGCGGCCTCGGTGGCCTGCGCGGTCTCCGCGCTGGAGGGCTCGGCGGAGGACTCCGCCGACGCGGCGCCGTCGGCGGGGTCCGCGGACGCGCAGCTCGCCAGCGCGAGGGGGACCACGAGGGCGAGGAGGCCCGCGGCGGACTGTCGGCGCCGGCCGGCGCGGGTGGTGCGGGTGAGGGCAGGCATGGGTCTCTCTCCAGGTCGGGGCAGCACGAAGGAGCCACATGAGAACGATTCCCATGTGCCCGAGTAGTGAAACAGATGTGAGAACGGTTCTCAACCTCGTCCGCCTGCTCGTCGCGCACCTGGCCCCGCACCGCGCTAGCGTGCGGGCCATGGCCGAGGGGACACCGCCCACCGACGACGCCGACCTCGCCGCGCTGCGAGCCGCCGCCGCGCAGGCCGCCGCCGAGGCGGCGGAGGCCAAGGCGGCGGCCGCCCAGGCGGCGCTCGAGGCGGCGGAGGCCGCGAGCAGGGACGAGCCACAGGCCGCCGGACCGCCCGACGTCGTGCCCGCTGCCGACGGGACCTCGCCGCCGGAGGACACCGGGGCCGCACCGCCGACGTACGCCGACGAGGTGCGCGCGGGCTACGCCTCCGACGCCCCGACGCTGCCGCTCGGAGCTCTGCTGTCCGGCCCGCTCGGCGGCGACCCGGAGCCCGACGCCACCGTGCAGGTCGGCTTCCCGCTCGCGACGCTGAACCGCCACGGGCTCGTCGCTGGCGCCACGGGCACCGGCAAGACGAAGACCCTCCAGGGCATGGCGGAGGGCCTGTCGGCCCAGGGCGTCCCGGTGTTCCTCGCCGACATCAAGGGCGACCTGTCCGGGCTGGCCGTCAAGGGCCCGGACAACCCGAAGGTCGCCGAGCGCGCGGCGAGCATCGGGCAGCAGTGGACGCCGACGTCGTACCCCGTCGAGTTCTACTCGCTCGGCGGCCTGGGCACCGGCGTGCCGATCCGCACGACCGTCACCGACTTCGGCCCGCTGCTGCTGAGCAAGGTGCTCGGCCTCAACGCGACGCAGTCCTCCAGCCTGGAGCTGATCTTCCACTGGGCCGACACGCAGCAGCTCGCGCTGCTCGACCTCAAGGACCTGCAGGCCACCATCGCGTACCTCACCTCCGACGAGGGCAAGCAGGAGCTCAAGGGCATCGGCGGCGTCTCGGCCGCGACCGCCGGCGTCATCCTGCGCGAGATCGTGGGGCTGCAGGCGCAGGGTGGCGACGTCTTCTTCGGCGAGCCGGCGTTCGAGACCGCCGACCTGCTGCGCACGTCCCCGGACGGGCGCGGTCTGATCTCCGCCCTCGAGCTGCCCGGCGTGCAGGACCGGCCCGCCCTGTTCTCGACGTTCCTCATGTGGCTGCTCGCGGAGCTGTTCCAGGAGCTGCCCGAGGTGGGCGACCCCGACAAGCCGCGGCTCGTGTTCTTCTTCGACGAGGCGCACCTGCTGTTCACGGGCGCCTCCAAGGACTTCCTCCAGCAGGTCGTCCAGACGGTGCGGCTCATCCGCAGCAAGGGCGTGGGCGTCTTCTTCGTCACCCAGTCGCCCAAGGACGTGCCGGCCGACGTCCTCGCCCAGCTCGGCAACCGCGTCCAGCACGCGCTGCGCGCCTTCACGCCCGACGACGCGAAGGCCCTGCGCGCGGCGGCCCGCACCTTCCCCACCTCGCCGTACGACCTCGAGCGGCTGCTGCAGTCGCTCGGCACCGGCGAGGCCGTCGTCACGCTCCTCGACGAGAAGGGCGCGCCCACCCCGGTCGCCTGGACCCGGGTGCGCGCGCCGCAGGCGTCCATGGACCCGGCGCCGCAGCAGGTGCTCGACGCCGCCGTCGCGGCGTCACCCGGCCAGGCGCGCTACGGGGCCGCCGTCGACCGCGAGTCCGCGTACGAGCTGCTGCAGACCCGCGCCGCGCAGGACGCCGCCACCCGCGAGGCGACCGAGCGCGCCGCCGAGCTGGAGAAGGAGGCGGCGCAGGCGCGCAAGGAGGCGGACGCCGACGCCCGGAAGGCGCAGAAGGCCTCGCGGTCGGGCTCGACGTCGCGCGCCCGCAGCCCGATGGACGCCATCCTCGCCACCGTCGGCACGACCCTGGCCCGGGAGATCACCCGCACCGTCTTCGGCACGCGTCGCCGCCGCTGAGCGCGGCGGCGACGTCAGCCGGCCGGTCAGTCGGCCGTCATCGGCGCGGCGTGCCAGATGCGGTCGAGGTAGTCGCGCACCGACCGGTCCGAGGAGAAGAAGCCCGAGCGCGCCACGTTGAGCACGGCCGACCGGCTCCAGGCGTCCGGGTCCGCATAGGCCCGTTCCACCCGATCCTGCGCGTCGAGGTACGCCTGGTAGTCCGCGAGCACCATGAAGCGGTCCTCGGTGAGCAGGTTGGACACGATCGGTTCGAAGACCGACGCGTCACCGCCGGAGAACGTGCCGCGCGCCACGAGATCGAGCGCCCGGCGCAGCGACGGGTTCTCCTCGTAGTACGTCGAGGGCCGGTAGCCCGCCTCGGCGACGGCGCTCGCCTCGGGCTCCGTGAGCCCGAACAGGAAGAAGTTCTCGTCGCCCACGAGCCGACGGATCTCGACGTTCGCGCCGTCGTCGGTGCCGATGGTGAGCGCGCCGTTGAGCGCGAACTTCATGTTGCCCGTGCCGGACGCCTCCTTGCCCGCCAGGGAGATCTGCTCCGACAGGTCGGCGGCCGGGATCAGCGTCTCCGCGACCGTGACGTTGTAGTTCGCCGGGAACGCGATCCGCAGCACCCGGGACACGTCGGGGTGCGCGGCGACCACGGCGCCCACGTGGTTGATCAGCGCGATGATCTCCTTCGCCATCACGTACCCGGGGGCGGCCTTCGCGCCGAAGACGACGGTGCGCGGCGTGACGTCGGCGGTCGCGAGCTCCCCGGACGTGATGCGGTCGTAGAGCGTCACGACGTGCAGCAGCTTGAGCAGCTGGCGCTTGTACTCGTGCAGGCGCTTGACCATGACGTCGAGCATCGTGGCCGGGTCGATCGCGATGCCGTCGCGCGCGGCCAGGAAGGAGACCAGCCGGTCCTTGTTCGCGGCCTTCACCTCGCGGAACCGGCGCCGGAACTCGGCGTCGTCGGCGAACGGCTCGAGCTCGCGCAACCGGTCGAGGTCGGTGACCCAGCCGTCGCCGATCGCCTCCGTGATCAGGCCCGACAGGCCCGGGTTCGCCAGCTTCACGAACCGGCGCGGGGTCACGCCGTTGGTGACGTTGGTGAACTTCTCCGGCCAGAAGTCGGCGAAGTCGGCGAGCACCTTGTCGCGCAGCAGCTGCGAGTGCAGCTCCGCGACGCCGTTCACCCGGGAACCGCCGACCGTCGCGAGGAACGCCATCCGCACCGACCGTTCGGGGTGCTCCGCGATGATCGACATGCGCCGCACCAGCAGCTCGTTCCCGCCCGAGCGCTCGCGCACCTGGGCGAGGAACTCGTCGTTGATGCGGTAGATGATCTCCAGGTGCCGGGGCAGCAGCCGCCCCACCAGCTCGACCGGCCAGACCTCCAGCGCCTCCGGCAGCAACGTGTGGCACGTGTAGGCGAAGCAGCGCTGCGTCACCTGCCACGCGTCGTCCCACTCGAAGCCGCGCTCGTCCACGAGGATCCGCATCAGCTCCGGGATCGCGATGACGGGGTGCGTGTCGTTGAGCTGGAAGACGATGCGGTCGGGCAGGTCGTGCAGGTCGAAGCCCGGCGGCAGGAGCTGGTCGAGGAAGTCGCGGATCGAGCAGGCGACGAAGAAGTACTGCTGCTGCAGCCGCAGCTCCTTGCCCTGCGGCGTGGAGTCCTCGGGGTACAGCACCTTCGAGATGTTCTCGGCGAACGTCTGGGACCGCACGGCCTCGGCGTAGTCGCCGTAGTTGAAGATCTTGAGGTCGAACGCGTGCGTGGCCCGCGCGCTCCACAGCCGGAGCGTGTTCACGCGGCCGTTCCGGTAGCCCGGCACCATCGAGTTGTAGGGGACGCCGAGCACCTGCCAGCCCGGCACCCAGCGTGAGCGCTCGCGGCCGTCGTCGTCGGTGAACTTCTCCGTGTGCCCGCCGAAGCCGACGGTGACCTCGTGCTCGGGGTGCGCGAACTCCCACGGGTCGCCGTTGTCGAGCCAGGTGTCCGGCTCCTCGACCTGGCGGCCGTCAGCGAACGTCTGCCGGAAGATGCCGTACTCGTACCGGATGCCGTACCCGATCGCGGGCACGCTCATCGTCGCCAGGGAGTCGACGAAGCAGGCCGCCAGCCGGCCGAGCCCGCCGTTGCCGAGCCCCGGTTCGACCTCGACCTCCCGCAGCTCGTCGAGGTCGAGCCCCAGGCTGGCGAGCGCCTCCGCGGCGACCTCCTCCAGCCCCGTCGCGATGAGCGCGTTGTCGAGCTGCCGGCCCAGGAGGTACTCCGCCGACAGGTAGGCCACCGCCTTCGCCTGCGTGCGGTACTGGCTCACCGTGGTCTGCATCCACCGGGACATCAGGTAGTGCCGCACCGTGCGCGCGAGCGCGAGGTAACGGTCGTTGTCCGTCGCCCGCTCCAGGATCGTGCCCTGGCTGAAGTTCAGCTCGTGCAGGTACTCGCGGACGAACCCCTCGACGGTCGGTTCCGGGCTGGTGATCAGAGGCGTGGTCTCGGTCACGTCACGACAGTACACACGCGTCGCTCCCCCGGCGCGGCCCGGCGCGGAACGCCGGTCATTCCCCCACGAGCGTCACCAGCCGCGACCTGCCGGTCGCGTCCTTGATGGCCTGCAGCACGACGTCGGCGTGCGGCTCCAGCGCGCTGACCTTGTCGAGCGGCGCGCCCACGACGAGCTGGAATCCCAGCCCGCGCCACGCGCCGACGGCACGGCCGGCGAACCGGGCGTCGGCCTTGATGAAGGCCTCGTCGAGGAAGACGGGTGCGTACCGGGGGCGCTCCGCCCCGGCGTCGCCGAGCTGGTAGCGCAGGGCCGCGCCGACGATGAACGCCACGAGCTCCTGCGACTCGCCGCCGGACTTGCCGGCGATGTGGTCGTAGACGCTCACGTGGTTGCCCTCGAGGTCCACGCACTCGGCGCTGACCCGCACGTGGTCGCGCACGTCCACGAGGCGCCGCCGCTCGGGGCTGTCCGGACGGATGCGGTCGATCAGCCGGCGCATCCTCTCGTACCGGCGCTCGTGCTCGGCGAGCGGGACGTCGCCCGCCGGCGTGGTGGCGAGCTCGCGCAGCCGGCGCCGGAACGAGACGACGTCCGAGGCCTCGACCGGGGTGGCGGTGATGCGCAGCCGGTGGGCGTCGTCGCGGAACGGCAGCGTCGCGAGGATCGCGTTGACCGGCTCCATGCGGTCGCGGATCTCCGCGACGGCCTGCGCGATGCCGTTGTTCAGCCGGGTGAGCTGGTCGCCCGACATCTGCCGCAGGTGCGCCGACCACCGGTCGCGCAGCCGGTACAGCTGCTGGTACTCCAGGTCCTCGTAGATCCGCAGGAAGTCGGCGTACGCGCCGTCGGGGTCGGCGCTGCGGTTCGGGTCGGGCCAGGTGTCGTTGAACCGCTCGAACAGGGCCGCGAGGGCCGCACGCGCCGCGCGCTCCGCCTCCTCGGCGGCGTCCCGCGCGTGGTGCAGCTCGCGCACGACGGCGGCCACGGCCGTGGTGAGGTCCGCGAGGCCGCTGCCCGACGCGCCCGCCACTCCGGACCAGCCGACCTGCGCCATGAGCTCGGCCAGCCAGAGCTCCTGCTCGCCGGTGAGCTCGACCCCCTCCTCGTCGGCAAGGTCGACCGCGTCCGCGACCTGGTCCACCTGGTCGCTGAGCTGCTCCCACGCGGCGCCGAGCTCGGTGACACGCTGCTGCGCGGCGGCCCGCTCCCGGTAGAGCTCGTCGACGCGGGCGCGCAGGGCGTCCTCGTCCGCCTTGAGCGCGCGCAGCACGTCCGAGCCGGCGACGAGCGCCTCGAGCCGGTCCCGCCGCTCGGCGAGCCGCTCCTCGGCGCCGCGCACGTCCACGTCGTCCCAGGTGGCCCGCAGCGCGTGGCTGTACGCGACGAAGTGGTCGGCCTCGCCCTTCTGCCGCAGCCGGGCGCCCGCGAGCGCCTCGGAGGCCTGCCGCAGCTCCTGGTGCGCGCCCGCGATCTGCTCGGCGAGCTGCTCGAGCCGCCGGTGGTTGCTGAAGCCCAGCGCCGACGCCCGGCCCTGTCCGCCGTGCGCACCCCGCCGGCCCTCCGACGTCTGGCCCGACCGCGAGAGCGCCAGGTCGTGCCGGGCCAGCTCGGTGGGGTCGTCCACGCAGACGTAGGCGAACCGCTCCGCCAGGCGGCCGGCGAGCCAGCCGCCGAAGGGCCCGGCCTTGACCTCGAGCCGCCCCGGGAGCAGCGCCCGGTCGGCCTCCTCGTACAGCGCGAGCCCGGTGGCGACGCCCTCGAAGCGCACGCGGACGGGCGAGCGGACGGCGTCGATCGCGGACCGGAACGCGTCGAGGCGCGCCTCGTCGACCAGCACGGTGACGGCGAAGCCCCCGAGGGCGAGCCCGATGGCGTCGCGCCAGGGCTCGTACTCGCCGCGCACCTCGAGCAGCTCGCCCACGAACGGCAGGTCGTCAGGGCGCAGGCCCGCGGCCCGCGCCAGCGCCTCGCGCGCCTCGTGCAGCTCGCGCGGCACGTTGCCGCGCCGCGCCTTGAGCGACGCTTCCTCCCGTTCCAGCTCGGCCAGGGACCGCATCGCCTCCTTCTCGCGCGCGGCGGCCTCGACGACGGACTCGGACAGCGCGTCGGTGTGGGTGTCGCGCTCGTCCAGGTACCGGCGGGCGTCGGCGTGCAGGGCCTCGAGCTCGCGCCGCGTCCCCGCGTCCCGCTCCAGCGGTGCCAGGTGGCCCTCGAGCTCGGCGCGGGCGCGCCGGGCCTCGGCCAGCCGCTGCTCGGCGGTGCGCAGGTCGCGCTCCGCGGCCTCGATGGCGTCGCCGCCGTTGCGGCGCTGGTCGGCGCGCACCTGCTCCAGCTCGCCCTGGGCGGCGGTGAGCCGCTCCTCGGCGACGGCGACCCGCTCGGCCGCGGCCTTGTGCTGGGCCCGGTTCTCCGCCTCGCCGGCCCGCAGCAGGTCGAGCTGGGTGCGGTCGCGCCAGGCGGTGAACGGCGTGGTCCGGGCCGACTCGGTGCCGGGTCCGGTTCCACCGGCGCCGCCGTCGGGTCCGAGCGCGTCCACGAGACCGCGCCGCGCCGCGGCGTCGTCGATCGCGACCCGGTGCTCCAGCATCGGTCGCAGCACGTCCACCTGCCGCTGCGCCGTGTCCATCTCGGCGCGCACCTCGCTGAGCTCGTCGAAGTGCTCGACGGCGCGCTCGGCCACCCGGATCGTCTCGGGCTCCTCCAGCACCATCGCCTTGTAGAGCGAGTCCACGGTGGTGATCTGCTGGCCGGCCTGGATCCGCCCGAGCAGCTGCATGGCCTTCTCGCCGTCGCCCGCGGCGCCGATGCCGAGCGCGGCGTGCAGGCGGGTGGCGAACGCCTTGTCCGTGTCGAACGACGCCAGCCCGGCCGCGGTGAGCCCGGCCTTGCCGAACCGCTGGGCCGCGAGCGGCTCGAGGTCCCGCAGGCTGAAGTCCGCGTCGACGACGGCGCGCACCGCGACCGTCTCGTCGGCGCGCTGTGCCCCGCGGGGCACGTACCAGGCCCGCAGCGCCGTGAACCGCTCGCCCGCCTGCGAGGACCACGTCATCGCGATCGCCGACCAGGTGTCCGACGTCTCGCCGCGCAGCACGCGGTCCTTGGCCCGCGCGGACCCCGCCGTGCGCTCCTCGTCGAGCTTGCCGCGCGCGTAGGAGACGACGTTGCGCTGCTCCTGCCCGCGCGCGCGCCCGCTCGTGGCCGTGTTCGACGCGCCGTTGAACGGCGTCGTGTGGCTCATCATCAGGGCGATGTACGCGTCGAGCAGGGTCGACTTGCCGGACCCGGACGCGCCCGTGAGCAGCGTCGTCGTGCCCGCGAACCGCACCTCGTGGTACCCGTGGTAGCCGCCCCAGCTCACCAGCTGCATGGAGCGCGCCGTCCACTGCCGCCCGTCCGACGCCGTCGGGATGAGCCCGAACAGCGACTGCTGCATCCGGGGTGGGGCGACCTGCTCCGCCGCGTCGCTCGTGATCGTCACGCGCGGGCCTCCTCGTCCTCGTCGACCGCGTCGGTCTCGTCCTCCGTGGTCTCGACGGGCTCGACCGCCGGGTCGCGCAGCCACGACGTCAGCTCCCGCAGCCGCTCCACGGGGAGCAGGATCTCCACGACGGGCTGCACGCGGTAGCGGCCCTCGGCGACCTCGTCCAGCACGTGCTCGCGCACGAGCGTCGCGACCGCGTTGTCGACCTCGCGCCGGCGCGCGGCCAGGTTGGTCTCGTCCGCGGCGAGGAACCCGAGCGCGTAGTCCACGAGCTCCTCGGCGTCCACGTGCGCGGCGCGCTCGCCCGCGCCCTGCTCCTGCCGGAAGCGGTTGCGCGCGAACAGCATGAGCAGCGTCTCGACCCGCTTGTACGGCTCGTCCTTGAGGAGCACGGGGATGCTCAGCCCCGCCTCGCGGACCTGCCGCTTGTAGGCGATCTCGTAGTCGCGGTCGACGACGAGCTCCACGAACAGGTCGTGGCAGCGCGAGGCGAGCACGTTCTGGTGCGCCAGCAGCGCCTTCCACTCCGCCGGGTGCGCCGCCGCGGACAGGTAGCGCCGCTGCAGCACCAGCGCGAGCGCGCGGCGCGCCTCGTACGGCAGCACGCCCGTGTCGCCCGCGAACAGCGACGCGTCGTCGTCGGCCAGCGCGGGCACCTCGACGAACGCGGCCCCGCCCACCACCGGCTCGGTCGCCGGCTCGGGAGCCCGCTCGGTCGTCGTGTCGGTCATGCGTCCTCCTCGTCGTCGGGCGCGTCGCCGGGAGCCGTGAGGCCCACGAGCGGCACGACCAGGTCGCGCGTGCTGCCGTCGGCGCGCACGGCCGTCACGCGGCGCAACCGTGCCGCGGGCACGTCACCCATGCCGCCGTCGCCGCCGAGCGCCTCGTCGAGCGCGTCCGGCGCTGCCAGCTCGAGGTAGCCCAGCAGCTCCACGGGCCGACGCAGCTCGGCCGGGCCGGCCGCGAACACCTCGTCGGCCGTGGCCCCGCCGCGCTCGCGCAGCACCCGCGCCGCATGGGCGACGGTCTCCTCGTAGCGCGGGCCGCCCATGCCGCGCAGGCCTCCCAGCACCTCCCCCGGCGCGCCCGCGGCGTCGTGGCCGGGGTCGTCGAGGTCGGCCAGCGCGTCGGGCGGCGTGTCGGGGCGCAGGTCGTGCAGCTGCGCCCGGAACCGGCCGAGACGCGCCCGCTCGAGCCAGCGCAGCGGCTCCACGCGCGCCGCCCGGCCCGACGTCGGGAACCACTCCGCCATCGCCGCGGTCGCCTCGCGCAGCGCGGCGTCCAGCTCGCGGTCGCGCAGCGGGTTGTGCACGGTGAGCTGCTGCGTGATGGTCCGCGACGCGCGCGCCTGCGCGTCGAGCACGCCGTCGACGGCGGCGAGCAGCTGGGAGTACAGGGCCCGCACGGACTCACGGCGGTCCGCGGGCAGGTCCGCGGCGAACGGGTGCGCCAGCACCGCCCGGACCCGCTCGTCGACCTGGCCGAGCAGCTGCGGGTCGCGCAGCAGCTCCATCGCCCCGGAGAAGGCGCGCCCCTCGGGCGTGCGCTGCATGAGCGAATCGGAGGCCTCCAGGTAGGCGCCCAGCACCTCACCGGTCGGGCGCTCGTCCTGGCGCAGGCCCGTGACGATGCTGCGTTGCAGCTCCGCGATCGACTCGGCCACGCGGGCGAAGTCGGCGGGCAGCTCCCGGACCAGCGCGGCCACGTTGTCGAACTGCTCGACCAGCCGGTCGGTGGGCGCCTGCACGACGGGCCCGCCCGCGTCGAGGCGGGCCAGCTCGGCCTCGGCCACGGCGATCTCGTCGCGCGCGCGGGCGACCTGCTCCCGCAGCGCCCGCTGCTGCGACTCCCGGTCGGGTCGGGCATCGCGCGCGAGCCCGTCCAGGGCCACGAGCAGCGTGCGGATGCGCGACTCGCTGACCAGGGCGCGCGCCCCCTGCGTCCGGTCGACGAACGCGAGCGCCTCCGCCGCGTGCGAGCTCACCTGGTACTGCTCGACGCCGTCGTCGTCGAGCGCGCGCACCAGCCAGCGGCCCGCCACCCAGCGCGAGCAGAGCGCGCGGGCGGCGTCGTCGGGCACGTCGTGGCCGGCGGCGCGCGCCTCGGCGAGCAGGTCCTCGACCTCCACGTGCATCTGCTCGGTCGGCACGGTGGCGCGGCCGGGCGTGAAGATCAGCGACAGCAGGGCGACGACCAGCGGCCCCTCCTTGCGGTGCAGGAGGGCGAGGGAGGGCGTGCCGAAGGCGCCCTGGCTGCGTGCCAGGGCGCCCTCGAGGCGGACGGTCGCCAACTCAGACGACGATGTTGACGAGCTTCGGCGCGCGCACGATCACCTTGCGCACCGTCGCACCGTCGATGGCGCGGACCACGTTCGGCTCCGCCAGGGCGGCGGCCTCCAGGTCGGCGTCCGAGATGGACGGTGCCACCTCGAGACGCCCGCGCACCTTGCCCTTGACCTGCACGACGCACGTCACGGTGTCCTCGACCAGGTACTGCTCGTCGGCGGTCGGGAACGGCTCGCGCGCCAGCGAGCCGTCGTGCCCGAGCCGCTGCCACAGCTCCTCCGCGATGTGCGGGGCGATCGGCGCGACCATGAGCACCAGCGGCTCGACCGCCGCGCGCGGCACCCGCTCCAGGGACGTGAGGTGGTTGTTGTACGTGATGAGCTTCGCGATCGCCGTGTTGGGCCGCATGTGCTCCATCTCGACGCGCACGTCCGCGATCGCACGGTGCATCGCCCGCAGCGTGGCGGTGTCGGGCTCGTCGTCGGTCGCGACGAGCGCGCCCGTCTCCTCGTCCACGACGTTGCGCCACAGCCGCTGCAGGAAGCGCTGCGACCCGACGACGGCGCGCGTCTCCCACGGGCGCGACAGGTCCAGCGGGCCCATCGACATCTCGTACACGCGGAACGTGTCGGCGCCGTACTGCTCGTACATCTCGTCCGGCGTGACGACGTTCTTCAGGGACTTGCCCATCTTCCCGTACTCACGGTTCACGGGCTCGCCCCGGTACGTGAAGCCGGTCTGCTCGTCGCCCTCGACCTCGCCGGCGGGCACGTAGGCGCCGCGGGAGTCGGTGTAGGCGTAGGCCTGGATGTACCCCTGGTTGAACAGCTTGCCGAACGGCTCCAGCGACGACACGTAGCCCAGGTCCAGCAGCACCTTGTGCCAGAACCGCGCGTACAGCAGGTGCAGCACCGCGTGCTCGACGCCGCCGACGTAGAGGTCGACGCCGCCGGCCGGGCCGGACGTCGCGTTGTGGCGCGGGCCCATCCAGTACGACTCGAGCTCCGGGTCGACGACTGCGGTGCCCTTGGCGGGGCCGTCGGTCGAGTCGGTCGGGTCCAGGTAGCGCAGGTAGTACCAGCACGACCCGGCCCAGTTGGGCATGGTGTTGGTGTCGCGGCGGTAGGTCTTCGGCCCGTCGCCCAGGTCCAGGGTGACGTGCACCCACTCGTCGTTACGGCCCAGCGGGGCCTCGGGCGAGGAGTCCGCGTCGTCGGGCTCGAAGGTGCGCGGCGCGTAGTCGGGCACGTCGGGCAGGTCGACGGGCAGCATGTCGGCCGGGATCGCGACCGGGCGGTCGTTGGAGTCCCACAGGATCGGGAACGGCTCGCCCCAGTAGCGCTGCCGGCTGAACAGCCAGTCGCGCAGGCGGTACGTGGTCGTCCCCTCGCCGACGCCGCGGGCGCTCAGCCACGCGGTGATCTTCTCCTTGGCCTCGGCCACGCCGAGCCCGTCCAGGCTGATCTCGTCGTTCGAGGAGTTCACCGCGACGCCGTCGCCCGTGTACGCGCCGGCGAAGTCCTCGGGCAGGCCGCCGGCGGGCTCGACCGTGCGGATCACGGGCAGCTCGAACGCCTCCGCGAAGTCGAAGTCGCGCTGGTCGCCGCCGGGCACCGCCATGATCGCGCCCGTGCCGTAGCCCATCAGCACGTAGTCGGCGGTGAACACCGGGACCGTCGCGCCGTTGACGGGGTTGACGGCCAGGTGGCCGGTGAAGACGCCGGTCTTCTTGCCCGCGTCGGCCTGCCGCTCGACGGCGGTCTTCGCGGCGGCCTCGCGGCGGTAGGCGGCCACGGCCTCGACGGGCGTCGCGTGCCCGCCGGTCCAGACGTCGCGGGTGCCGTCGGGCCAGGACGCGGGGACCTCGTCCAGCAGCGGGTGCTCGGGCGCCACGACCATGAACGTCGCGCCGAACAGCGTGTCCGGGCGGGTGGTGAACACCTCGACCTGCGCGCCCGCGCCGGCCGCGTCGTAGTCGCTGGTGCCGACGACGTCGAACCGGACGTTCGCGCCCGTGGAACGGCCGATCCAGTTGCGCTGCATCGACTTGACCTTCTCCGGCCAGTCGATGAGCTCCAGGTCGTCGGTCAGGCGGTCGGCGTAGGCCGTGATCCGCATCTTCCACTGCCGCAGGGACTTCTGGAAGACGGGCATGTTGCCGCGCTCGGAACGGCCGTCGGACGTGACCTCCTCGTTGGCCAGGACCGTGCCCAGGCCGGGCGCCCAGTTCACGGGCGACTCGTCGACGTAGGCCAGCCGCTGCGCGTCCAGCACATCGCGCCGCTCGTCGTCGGACAACGCGTCCCACGACCTGCCGTCGGCCAGCGTGCGCTCTCCCGAGGCGTACTCGGCCTCCAGCTCGGAGATGCGTCGCGCACGGCCCTTTCCGCCGTCGGCCTCGGCGTCGTACCAGGAGTCGAAGATCTGCAGGAAGATCCACTGCGTCCAGCGCACGTACTCGGGGTCGATCGTGGCGAACGTGCGACGCGAGTCGTGCGCCAGGCCCATGCGGCGCAGCTGACGCTTCATGGTGACGATGTTCTGCTCGGTGGTGGTGCGCGGGTGCTGTCCCGTCTGCACCGCGTACTGCTCGGCGGGCAGGCCGAACGCGTCGTAGCCCAGCGCGTGCAGCACGTTGTCGCCGCACATCATGCGGAACCGGCCCACGACGTCCGTGGCGATGTAGCCCAGCGGGTGCCCGACGTGCAGCCCCGCCCCGGAGGGGTACGGGAACATGTCCATGATGAAGAACGGCTGGCCTGCGGCGTTCCGGCCGTCGCCGTCCGTGAGCGCACCGTTCGGGTTCGCCGCCCAGAAGGTGCCGCGCTCCTCCCACAGGTCCTGCCAGCGCTCCTCGATCTGCTGGGCGAGGGCGGGCGTGTAGCGGTGGGTGGGCTCGGTCGGAGCCTCGGATCGGGCGGGTGCGGTGTCGGGCGTGCTCACCCGGCGAGTCTAACGGCCGGGACCGCACGACCCGGCCGGATATTCACACCCCGAAGGACTCGACCAGCGGCCCACCGACGGCCAGCAGCAGCCAGCCGACCGCGACGACGTACCCGATGATCAGGACCAGGCCGCGGTTGCGCACGACGGCGCGGCGCAACCCGTCGCTCGCCGGCAGGTGGCCCTCCTGCACGGCGTGCACCACCTGGAACCACAGCAGCGGCCACACGATGGTCCACACCACCATGCAGGCCGGGCACAGCCGCACCAGCGCGTAGAAGCTCGACCACATGAGGAAGAAGATCAGCAGCTGGGCGAGCACCGTCACCGCGAGCAGCGACCGGTGGTACCACCGCGGCAGCCGCGCCCCCGCGAGCAGCACCACGCCCGTGGTGATCACCACGGGGAACGCCGCGACCCCGATGTAGGGGTTCGGGAAGCCGAGCAGCGTGCCCTGCCAGGACATCATCGCGACGCCGCAGTCGAGGAAGACGTTGAAGCTGCAGCTCGTCACCCGGTTCGGGTCGAGCAGCTTGAGGTACTCCTCGATCGCCAGCCACGACGCCGCACCGAAGCCGATCCCGCCCAGCACGGTCAGCAGCACGCCGTACGCGCGGGCGGTCAGGCCGCGCGCGGGTGTCGCGGGCACGCCCTCCCCCGCCGCGTCGTCGGGGATGTCGTGGGTCTCGTCGCGCACGCTCGGGCTCACGGGCGCGACCGTACCGCACGTTCCTGGGGGCCCGGCCCGACGACGTCGGCGAAGCCCCGCCGGGACCCTCGGCGCCAGGTCAGCCCGCGTGCGCCACGCGCTGCCGGCCGAAGGCCAGCACCATCGCCAGGCCCACGAGAGTGAGCACGACGCCGACCCACGCGGGCGCGAGGTACCCGTAGCCCGCGGCGATGACGAGCCCGCCGAAGAAGGCGCCGCTCGCGTTGCCGATGTTGAGGGCGGAGTGGCACAGGGCCGCACCGAGGGACTGCGCGCGCGGCGAGAGGTCCATGAGCCTGGTCTGCATCGCCAGGCCGAGGGTCTGGGACGTGACGGCCAGCAGGAAGAGCCCGACGACGGCGGGCACGGGCGACGTCCCGACCAGCGCGAACAGGACCAGCGACAGGGCCGTGGCGACGAACCCGCCGACCACGGTGCGCAGCACGTTCCGGTCCACCAGCCTGCCGCCGAGCAGCGTGCCGACGGTCATGCCGACCCCGAAGACGGCGAGCACCCAGGGCACGGCGCTCTCGGACATCCCCGCGACCTTGGTGACGGTCGGTGCGACGTACGTGTAGACGGCGAACAGGCCGCCGAAGCCGATCGCACCCGCGGCGAACGAGATCCACAGCGGACCGTTGCGCAGCGTGCCCAGCTCCTTCCGGACGCTGGAGTCCACGGGTCCCCGCTCGGGCACGAAGCGCCAGATGCCGAGGAGGGTCACGGCTCCGAGCACCCCGATGACGACGAACGCGGCGCGCCAGCCGAGGTTCTGCCCCACCGCCGTCGACAGCGGGACCCCGACGACGTTCGCGACCGTCAGGCCGGTCATCATCATCGACACGGCGTGGCCGCGCCGGCCCGGCCCCGCCACCGCGGCGCCGACCGCGGCCCCGACGCCGAAGAAGGCGCCGTGCGGCAGGCCGGCGAGGAACCGCCCGACGACCAGGCTCTCGATACCGGGCGCGGCCGCCGACAGCACGTTCGCCACCGTGTAGAAGCCCATGAGGCACAGCAGCAGCCGCTTGCGGGACATCCGCGCGGCCGCGACGGTCAGCAGCGGCGCGCCGACCACGACGCCGACGGCGTACGCGGTGATCGCATGGCCCACCACCGGGTCGCTGACGCCCAGGTCCGCGCCGATCTGCGGCAGCAGGCCCATCGTGGCGAACTCGGTGGTGCCGATCGTGAACCCGCCGACGGCGAGCGCGAACAGCGCGGCCCCGACGTGCTCGGGGCGGGGTGTGCGGCCGGTGCGGGCCGTGGCGTCGCTCGCGGGCGTGGTCGTCGAGGTCACTCGCCTCTCCTCGGGATCGGATCGCGCACCAAGGCGCTCGAATCGTTTCGAGACGAGGCGTCGACGGCGGTGCGCCGTCCAAGCGCTCACGTCGTCGGGGAACCGGGTCAGCCTACGCGCGCACGACCCAGATGCGCGAGGCCGCCAGCAGCCCGAGATCCACGCCGACCTCGCGCCCGTCCGCCTCCCACGTCACGCCGACGGTCCCAGCGAACTCCCGCCGGGACGTCAGCCGCACCGGCAGGTCCAGGTCGATGCCGAGGTCGGCCAGGTACCGCAGCGCCTCGGGATCGGCGTCGGAGATCCGGGCGACCACTCCCCCGGCCCCGGCCTCGAGGTCCACCAGCGGCACCGCCTCGGGGCGCACCACCCGCCCGTCGGCGAACGGGATCGGGTCGCCGTGCGGGTCGCGCTCCGGGTGGCCGAGCCGCGCGGAGATCCGCTCGACGAGCCGGTCGGACACGGCGTGCTCCAGCACCTCGGCCTCGTCGTGCACCTCGTCCCACGCGTACCCGAGGTCGCGCACCAACCACGTCTCCAGCAGCCGGTGCCGCCGCACCATCACGAGCGCGTAGCGCCGGCCCAGCTCCGTGAGCCAAACCCCGCCGTACGGCTCGTGGCCCAGCAGACCCTGCGTCGTCAGGCGGCGCACCGTCTCGGAGACGGTGGACGGGCCCACGCCCAACCGGTCCGCCAGCAGCCCCGTCGTGACCTTCTCGTCCGACCACTCCTGCGCCGACCAGACCGCCTTGAGGTAGTCCTGGGCGACGGGGGTGAGCTCGTCCGGGTCGACGGCCTGCGGCGGCGTGGTGGGGCCTGGCGTGGTGGGTTCGGGCACGGTCCGAGCCTATCCGGGCGACCGCCCCTACGGCCCCGACGCCTCGTCGGCCGGCGGCACGACGTCGGGCACCGGCTCGCGCTCGCCCACCGTCGCCGCGCCGTCGGGCGTGACGCTCACGACCTGCACGTCGAGCATCCGCCGCGTCGCGGGGTCGAACCGCAGCACCGTCATCTCGGCCGTGCCGTGCAGCGGCCCGACGGTCGGCTGGTTGGGCGCCGCGCCGGCGGTGGAGCCGTTGACGTACCGGACGCCCTGCCCCACCTGCTCCGGCCCGGACCTGCTGTGCGTGTGCCCGGACACCTGGAACGGCACGCACCCCGTCTCGAGGGCGTCGAGGCCCACGGACGGCGTGTGGATCAGCAGCAGGTCGACGCCGTCGCGGTCCTCGCACGCGGTCGCGGCGAGGTCCGCCGCCTGCTGCTCCGGCGTCCGCTCGCGCGCGACGTTCGTGCCGACGCCGACGCGCGTCTCGAGCGCGTCCCGGTCCCCGAGGATGCGGACCCCCTCGACGTCGACCACCTGGCCGTCGAGGATCTTCTGGCCGTGCGCCGCCTCCTGGTCGGACGTGACCTGCGAGTCGTGGTTGCCGTCCGACACCACCATCGGCACCCCGCGCGGGACGGCCGAGGCGAACGAGTCGACGCAGACCTTCTCCACCGACGTGCCGTTCATGGTGGTGTCGCCCGCGTTGAGCACGACGTCGGCTCCGGAGCGTTCGATCGTCGTGCGGATCAGCGGCGTCATCCCCGTGTTGCAGTGCAGGTCGGAGATGACGACGAAGGTGACCGGCTCGTCCTCCGGGCCGCCGCTCGGCAAGGCGCGGGGCGGGACGGCCGGCACGGTGGGCTCGGCAGGACCCGGGGACGCGAACTGGGTGCCGGCCGCGGTCGCGGACGCGGCCGCCTCGGAGGCGAGCCGCGCGTCCCACGCGGCCGACAGGTCGTCGTCCGCGCTCGCGTAGAACTCCTCGTTGTCCTCGTACAGCTTGACGAGCTGCCCGCCGTAGGTGTCGATGACGCCGGCGAGGCGCCCGGTGATCCGCGCGCCCTCGAGCGCCGTCCCGGCGAAGACCGGCGAGGCGGGCTGCCCCTGGGCGGTGCTGCCGACGGCACCGGACGTCACCGTCGTCACGACGAGGGCCACGACCACCACCCCCGCGGTGATCTCCCCCGTCCGGGGGGCCATCGCGTCGGCGAGCTCACGTCGTCGCCCGGACCCCAGCAGCCAGCGCACGGCGAACCCCACCGCGACCACCACCGCGGCGGCGCCCAGCGAGCGCCACAGGGCGTTCTCCACCAGCGCCAGGGCGACGCTGCGCACGGCGACGTCCGGGCTGGAGAAGAACTGCAGGTAGCTCTCGAGGTCCTGGCTCAGTGCCGTGAGGGTGTTGGCCGCACCCACCGTGGTCAGGTCGGCGGGGATCTCCTTGACCACCACGTCCACGCCCAGCCCGAGCGGGAGGGGCGAGTCGATCTCCAGCGTGCCCAGCGGGCCGAGGTCGACCACGACCAGGCTGTCGTTGGTCACCGAGTAGACGGCCTCGTGGGGCCCGAAGCCGAGCTCCGTGGTGGCGGTGCTGACCCCGAAGACGAGGCACGCCACGGCCGCGGTCACCCCGGCGAGGGTCCAGCGCACCCAGCGCGGCGGCGTCCGGCGCGTGCGTCTCGTCCGCCCGCCGGGCGGCGTCTCGTCCGTGGTCACCGCCGCGGCGGCGGTGGCGGGCCCCCCCGGCGCGGCCGCGCCGGGGGGCCCCGACGGGGGCGCGGGGGGGGGACGCGTGTTAAAATAAAAAGACAC